>JBAUOM010000635.1:0-12005 GCA_049579765.1 Xanthobacteraceae bacterium | reverse complement strand
GCGAAACAGCGGGCCGGCGTTGAGCGCCGCGCCCGGATGCTCGGCGCCGCCGCGGCAGGAGAGCAGCGGCAGCGCCCGCCGCTCGGGCACGAACAGCTCGTTGACCGCGACGTCCTTGCTGCCCGTCGCCGCCATACCCATGGCGTGCCAGGTGTCGATGATCTCATAGTCGGACCTGGGCACCAGGCACAGCCGCCAGTCGATCGGCGCTTTGCCGCCGTCGTCGTAGACGGACACGGCCAGCATGTTCCAATCCGAATTGTCCACCGCCGAGGAGAACGGCCAGCGACCGTTGACGATGAAGCCGCCCTCGGCCTTGCGCCCACGCCCGGCCGCGAGCGCGATGGAGGAGGCGATCAGCGCGTCCGGATTGGCGTCCCACACCTCGTGCTGCGTTTCGGGATCGTAGTAGCCGAGGATCCAGTGATGGCAGGCGACGTTGCCCACGTTCCAGGCGGTGGACGGACAGCCGCGCGCCAGCTCGGCCGGGATGTCCACCACGGCCACGAAGTCGAGCTCCATCCCGCCGAAGGCGCGCGGCTGGTGGAACCGGAACAGCCCGCGCTCGTGCAGGAGCTGCTCGTTCTCGCGGATGAGCATGCGGGCCTCCTCGGCCTCCGCGGCGCGCTCGCGCAGGACGGGTACGATCTCTCTCGCGCGCCGCATCGCCTCCTCGTAGCCGACGGCGGAGAAATCGCGCCGCACCGCCTGCGGCAGCGTACCCGCGGCATCGCGTGGCTCGCTCGTGCCGGGGATCCCTCCCGCGTCTGGCTGTCGTTGCGCTGCGTCGGCGGGAGGCATGTGGGAAACGCCTATTCCTCCGGCTCGGTGGTGAAGAGCAGCGGATAGCCTTTGCTGCGGCCCGCGTCGGTCGCCCGCGTCGCCTTGGTCTCGGCGACGTCACGGGTGTAGACGGCGACGACACATACCCCGCGCTTGTGCGCGGTGATCATCACCTGATAGGCCTGATCCTCGTTCATGCGGAATTCCGCCTTGAGGACCGTGACGACGAACTCGCGCGGCGTGTAGTCGTCGTTGACGAGAATGACCTTGTGCAGGCGCGGCCGTTCGGTCTTCAGCTTGACCTTGGTGCGCGGTCTGGTTGCGATCTTACCCATCAGCGGAATTCCCACCAAAACGGCACAGCGCTACGCGCGCTTTCTCTCGTGTTATTTTTGCACGTTCGCGGCGCTGCGTCTAATCGGCGGCACATGACCTTGGCCTTGTAGCCCGCATGAAGCGGAGCGGAATGCGGGGTAGTCTCTCCGCGGGCACCAACCCCGGATTTCGCTTCGCTCCATCCGGGCTACGGCCGGCTTCGGCGCGGCGCGGCAGGTCTTCACCGATCCGACCGACTTCTTCGGGCTTTTCCGCTTCGAGTGAGCCCGCGTAGGATGGATTGAGCGAAACCCATCATCCCTCCGCGAGCGAACCTGACGCGGTGGGTTTCGCCTTGCGCTCACGAGGGTGCTCTGCATGCAGATCGATTGGGACGTACCGATCACCATGGATGACGGCGTGGTGCTGCGGGCTGACCTGTTCCGGCCAGCCGGCGCGGGGAAGCATCCGGTCATTCTCAGCTACGGGCCCTATGCCAAGGGGCTGTCGTTCCAGGAGGGCTACAAGGGCAACTGGGCGCGCCTGATCAAGGCCGCACCCGAGGTACTCGCGGGCTCGAGCAACAGGTATCAGAACTGGGAGCTGGTCGACCCGGAGAAATGGGTGCCGGACGGCTATGCCTGCCTGCGCGTCGACTCGCGTGGCGCGGGGCGTTCGCCCGGCCATCTCGACGTGTGGTCGCCGCGCGAAGCGCAGGACCTCTACCAATGCGTGGAATGGGCGGGGACGCAGCCCTGGAGCAACGGCAAGGTCGGCATCAACGGCATCTCCTACTACGCCATGAACCAATGGCAGGTGGCGGCGCTCAAGCCGCCGCATCTCGCCGCCTTGTGCATCTGGGAAGGCTCGTCCGACTATTATCGCGAGCTTGCCCGCCACGGCGGCATCCTCTGCGAGTTTCTCGCGAGCTGGTATCCGCGCCAGGTGGCGAGCGTGCAGCACGGCGTGGGCGAGCGCGGCGCAACGAGCGCGGTCACCGGCGACCTGGTGGCCGGCCCGCCGACGCTGAGCGCGGCGGAGCTCGCAAACAACCGCGCCGATATTCCCGGCGAGGCGAAGCGGCGGCGCCTCATCGACGATTACTACGCCGCGCGCACGGAGGCGTTCGAAGCGATCGAGGCGCCGCTGCTCTCGGCGGCGAACTGGGGCGGCATGGGCCTGCACCCGCGCGGCAATTTCGAAGGCTGGCGGCGCGCCGGAAGCAAGCAGAAATGGCTCGAAGTGCACGGCGACACCCACTTCACGCATTTCTACAGCCATTACGGCGAAAGGCTGCAGAAGCGGTTCTTCGGCTACTTCCTCAAGGGCGAGGACGCCGGCTGGGAGCGCCAGCCGCGCGTCGCGCTCAACGTCCGCCATCCCGGCGAGCGCTTCGAGCTGCGCGCCGAGACCGAGTGGCCGCTCGAGCGAACGCAATGGACCAAATACTTCTTGCAGCCGCATGAGCTCGGCCTCGGCACCAAGCCGCCCGCGGGCGCGGCGGCGCTGAGCTACGAGACCACCGGCGACGGCCTCACCTTCCGCACGCCGGCGCTCGCCGAGCGGCTCGAGATCACCGGTCCGGTGGCGGCGAAGCTGTGGGTATCATCGCAGACCACCGACGCCGATCTCTTCCTGGTGCTGCGCGTGTTCGATCCCGGCGGCTCGGAGGTCGTGTTCATCGGCTCCAACGATCCGCGCGTTCCGGTCGGGCTCGGCTGGCTGCGCGCGTCGCATCGCAAGCTCGATCCGCGCCGCACGCTGCCCTATCGCCCCTGGCACACTCACGACGAGGAATGGCCGCTCGTCCCGGGCGAGCCCGTGGAACTCGCCATCGAGATCTGGCCGACCTCGATCGTCGTGCCGCCCGGCTACCGCATCGCGCTCAGCGTGCGCGGCAAGGACTACGAATATGACGGCACCGACGCCGGGCTCGCCAACGCGCCCTATCCGATGAAAGGGGTCGGCCCGTTCACGCACGCCGATCCGGACGACCGCCCGGCCGCGATCTTCGCCTGCCGCAACACGCTGCACTTCGCCGCGGGCAAGATGCCCTATGTCTTGTTGCCGGTGATACCGCAAGCGTTGCGGCCGGGGGTTCGTATCGATGGCGCGGGTCGTGCTTGAGAGTATTGCGCCGTGGTGTGGTCCCCGCGAAAGCGGGGACCCATCGTGCCACACACTCCGGCCTCTGGAATACGGATCCCCGCTTGCGCGGGGATGACATGCGATTCTGCGGCGCCGCCCGGACCGGCCTCTCGGGGTCCCGAGTGGCCCCATTCTCGGCATCTGCCGCCTCAGCGTGCGGGCTGCAGCACCTCGTCGAGCCAGTCCCACATATAGGCGGAGCAGATGCTCTGGTTGTCGATCTGGCAATGATGGTAGCCGCCCTCCTCGCGGGTGAAGACCTTCATCGTCTTCTGCCGCGAGCCGACCGCCTCGAAGCATTTGCGCGCCTCGGCGAGCGGAATCTGCTCGTCGCCTTCGCCGTGCAGCATGAGGAACGGGCAGGCGATCTTCTGCACCACGCCGTCGAGCTTGAACGGTGCGAGCCGGGCGAGCGCCTCTTGCTGCGAGGTGGCATTAACCACCCACAGGATGTGCCGGGCGGCCACCGACAGCGCCGGGGTGTCGGCGCGTGCCAGCCGCTCGAAACGGTCGCTCCAGATCTTCTCGTAGTCCCACTGCGCGCCCCAGGCGATGCAGCAGGCGTAGCGCGGCTCGAACGCGGCCGCGCGCGGCGCATAATAGCCGCCGAGGCTGATCGCCATGACCCCGATGCGGGCAGGATCGATCTCCGGCCGCGCAGCGAGATAGTTGAACGCCGGGGTGGCGTAGCGCTCGGTCTCGTGGTGCAGATAGAGATTGCGGAAGCGGATGCTTTCGCCGTTTCCCGGCCCGTCCACGATCAGGCAGGCGATGCCGCGGGCGACGAGATCGGGCACGCCCTTGAAGTATTGGATCTCCTTGGTGACATCGAGGCCGTCGAAGAACACCATCGCCGGCACCTTGCCGCCCGTGCTGGCCGGCTCGGCGTGAACGTAGATGGCGGGAATGTTGGTGCCCTCGTAGGGAATTTCCACGTGTTCAAGGCGCGGGCGCTTCATATGCGCGGCGGCGTCGCGCAGGCAGTCGACGCCACGCATATAAGCGTCGAGCCCGTCCTTGCTCTTCGGCTGCAGGAAGCGCTCGCCCACGTGGTAATAGGCGCTCGCGCGCTTGAGATATTGCGCGCCGCTCGTCGTGCGGCCGTCGGCGAGGAGGCTGCGGCCGCGCTCCTCCACCGCGCGCGCCTCGCGCGTCCACTCGCGGAACCAGGCATCGTCGTCGCCGACGCGATGCTTGAGCCGAAGCCCGATGCGATTGACCTCGCCGATCTCGGCGCCGCCCCACGGCGCCATGTTCAGCCCGATCAGCAGCCCATGCGACCAGCGGTAATTCTCCGGGAAATAGGTGAAGGACAACTCCTCCTGCGCAGCGCTCATCCGGCAGCCCTCCGTGCGATGACGACGGTCGTAGGATAAGTCCGTGCGCTGCAGGTGCAAACGCCGCCCTCGCATGCCGGCCGCGCTGCCGCGGCCCGCCTGGCGGGCGGTGCAAAGTGACGGGAGCGAAGCGTGGCCACGCTCCAGCGGGTACCTTCGCCAAGCTTGGGCAAAACAACGCAGCCCCTCCCGGACGCGGCGCGTGTATGATCAAAGATGCTGGACGCGCGGCCAAGGTCAGCGGTATGCACGCCGGCCTGGCGGCATGACGTCCGCGGGTGCCGATGCGCGGGGAGGAGCCCGGAGACGGGGTAGGGGATTTGGGATGCGTTACGTCAGTCTCGCAATCTTCCTGTTCGCATTCTGGCTCGCCCTGTCCGGACATTATACCCCCGTGCTGGTCGCCGTCGGCGCGGCGTGCGCGGTGCTGTGCGTGCTGGCCGCGATCCGCATGGGCGTGGCCGACGAAGAGGGGCATCCGATCGAGTTCTTGCCCGCGGCGGTCACCTACTTTCCGTGGCTGGTCGCCGAGATCGCCAAGTCGGCATGGGGGGTCAGCAAGATCATCCTGCACCCGCGGCTGCCGATCTCGCCCACCATGACCGTGGTGCGGGCGAGCCAGAGAACCCAGGTCGGCGTGGCGACCTATGCAAACTCGATCACGCTCACCCCCGGCACGATCACCGTGGGAGTGAACGGAAACGAGCTCACCGTGCATGCGCTGACGCGGGAGGGTGCCCTCGATCTCGAGGCAGGAGGCATGGACCGCCGCGTCAGCCAATTCGAGGGCACGGCCTGATGTTGTTCATGGCCGCCGCCGCCGCCATTCTCGTCGCCCTGGCGCTCGCCATCACCCGCGCCATCAGGGGGCCGACCGTGTTCGATCGCGTGCTCGCGGGGAATACGGTCGGAACGCTCGCGATCATGCTGCTGGCGGTGATCGGGTTCATGACCGGGCGCCCCGAGTTCCTCGACATCGGCCTGACCTACGCCCTGCTCAACCTCATAGGAACGCTGGCCGTGCTGAAATTCTTCCGGCACGGCGATCTCGCCTACGACGTCGACACGGAGGGACAGCCGTGACGATGCTGGCGATCGCGAGCTGGCTGTGCATGCTGGTGGGATCGTTCTTTGCGATCGTCGGGGCATTCGGGCTCGTGCGCATGCCGGAGGTCTTCACCCGCATGCACGCGGCGAGCGTCATCGACACGCTCGGTGTCGGCTTCATGATCCTGGGCATGGCTCTGCAGGGGGGCTTCAGCCTGATCACGCTCAAGCTGGTCTTTCTTCTGGCGCTGTTCTTCTTCACCGGCCCGGTGGTGACGCACGCCTTGGCGCAGGCGTGCCTGCACGAGAATATCCGGCCGCTGCTGCGGGAAGACCGGCGCGGTCTCGAGGGCGACAACGCCGACGCAGTCGACGGGAGGCGGCCATCGAATTCGTCGTGAACGCAGGGCTGCTGACACTGCTCGCGGTCGTGACGCTGGCGATCGTGCGCCGGCGCAGCCTGTTCGCCGTGGTCGTGCTCACCATCATCTACAGCTTTCTGATGGCCAGCATACTGATCGTGCTCGATGCCGTCGACGTTGCAATGACCGAGGCTTCTGTCGGCGCCGGAATCTCCACCGTCGTGCTGCTCGCCACGCTGCACCTGATCAAGACCACCGAGATGCGGACGAGTCGACCCCGTATGCTGCCTCTGTTCGTCGCCGTCGGCACCGGCGCCATTCTCGTCTGGGGTACCCTCGTATTGCCGCCGTTCGGAACCGCCGATGCAATCATCCATCAGCACGTCGTGCCGCGCTACATCGCCGAGACGATCAGGGAAACCAATGTTCCGAACGTGGTGACCTCGGTGCTGGCCGACTACCGCGGCTACGACACGCTCGGCGAAACGACGGTGATCTTCACCGCCGGCATCGGGGTGATGCTGCTGCTGCGCGGAGCGCGGCGCAGGAGCGACCGGGACGGGGAGACGAGCCGGCAATGAGCCTCGATCTCATCCTGCGCGTCGGCACCAAGCTCGTCCTGCCGTTCATCCTGCTGTTCGCGCTCTACGTCCAGTTCCACGGCGATTTCGGCCCCGGCGGCGGCTTCCAGGCCGGAGTGATCGCCGCCGGCATGGTCGTGCTCCTGGCCATCACCTTCGGCCTGGAGGCGGCGCACCGCATCGCACCGCCGCGGCTGGTCGAGCGCATGGTGCCGCTCGGCGCGTTGATCTACGCCGGCACCGGGGTGGCGGGGCTCCTCATGGGCGAGAATTACCTCGACTACTCCGTCTTCTCCCACGACCCTGCCCACGGGCATGAGCTCGGCATCTTCCTCGTCGAGGTGGGCGTCCTGATCACGGTGTCGGGCACCATGACCGCCTTGTTCTACGCCTTCGTCGAACGAGGCCGCTGATGGCGACGCTGATCGTCCTGGCGCAACACTACAACTACGTGATCACCATCCTCGTGATGATGACCGGGCTTTATATCGTGGTCGCCCGCGGCAACATGGTGAAGAAGCTGGTCGGGCTCTCGATATTCCAGACTTCGGTCTATCTGCTCTACATCGAGCCGGCCAAGATCATCGGCGGCACGGCGCCGATCGTCGATCCCGCATTCTCGACCTATTCCAACCCGCTTCCCCATGTCCTGATCCTCACCGCCATCGTGGTCGGCGTGGCAACGCTCGCACTCGGCCTGGCGCTGGTGGTGCGCATCAACGAGGCCTACGGGACCGTCGAGGAAGAGGAAATCCTGGAACGAGATCGCGAAGAATGAACGCCGTGTGGCCGCAGCTTCCGGCCTTGCAGGTCGTCATTCCGCTTGTCGGGGCATTGCTCGCGGGTTTCCTGCGCCGCGGCGGCGCGGCATTCGCGCTGGCACTGGCGGTGACCTGGATGATGCCGATCATCGCCGGCGCGATGCTCTGGCAGGTGCTGCAGGCGGGGCCGATCTCCTACGCCATGGGCGGATGGCCGCCACCATGGGGAATCGAGTACCGGGTCGACGCGCTGAATGGCTTCGTGCTGATGCTGATCTCGACCATCGGCGCGGTGATCATGCCTTTCGCCCACCGATCGGTCGCGTTCGAAATCGACCAGGGGCGGCAGGCCTGGTTCTATTGCATGTACCTGCTGTGCCTCGCCGGCTTGCTCGGTGTCACGATCACCGGAGATGCGTTCAACGCCTTCGTCTTTCTCGAAATATCGTCGCTGTCGACCTACGTACTGATCGCGCTCGGCCAGGATCGGCGAGCGTTGCTGGCCGCGTTCCAATATCTGATCATGGGTACGGTCGGAGCGACCTTCTACGTCATCGGCGTCGGTCTGCTCTACCTCCTCACCGGCAGCCTGAACATGGCCGACATCGCCGCGCGCCTGGGGCCGGCCTGGGCCGACCAGTCGCGTGCGGTTCTGGCAGCTCTCGCCTTCGTGAGCGTCGGCGTCTGCTTGAAGCTGGCGCTGTTCCCGCTGCATGCCTGGCTGCCGAACGCCTATACCTATGCGCCGTCGTGGACGACCGCGTTCCTTTCCGCGAGCGCGACCAAGGTCGCCATCTATCTGCTGATCCGCTTCTACTTCTCGATCTTCGGCGTCGCCATCGATTTTCATGCCTTGCCCGTCGCGAAGATCATCATCGTTCTTTCGGTCGCCGCGATGTTCGTGGCCTCCTTCGTCGCGGTGTTCGAAAGCAACCTCAAGCGTATGCTGGCCTATTCGTCGGTCGCGCAGATCGGCTATATCACCCTCGGCGTCGGGCTCGCCAATCAGGCCGGCCTGACCGGCGGCCTCGTCCACGTCGCCAACCACGCGATCATGAAGGCGGCGCTGTTCCTCGCCGTCGGCGCGATCTTCTATCGCGCCCGCACGGTCGAGCTCCAACAGCTCGCGGGCATCGGGCGTAAGATGCCGCTTACGGTGGCGGCGTTCACGGTCGCCGGCTTCGGCCTGGTGGGCACGCCCGGCACGGTCGGCTTCATATCGAAATGGTATCTGGCGGTCGGCGCGCTCGATAACGGCTGGTGGGCGCTCGTGTTCCTGATCGTGGCGAGCTCGCTGATCGCGCTCGTCTATGTCGGCCGCGTTCTCGAGGTCGCCTGGCTGCGCGCGCCGTCCAAGGAGATAGCGGACGCGAGCGATCCGCCGCCGTCCATGCTGCTGCCGATCGTCGCGCTCGCCGCCGCGACGATCTATTTCGGCATCGATACCGAGTGGACCGCGGGCATCGCCGCAACCGTCGCCGAGGATCTGCTCGGGGGGCTGCGATGACGGCGATCATCACGCCCGAGCACCTCGTCGCCTTCGCGATGCTCGCGCCGTTCGCAGCCGCGCTGCTCATCCCGCTGTTCCACAATATGCCGAACCTGCGCGAGACGGTGACGCTCCTGGCGGCGGGCGCGCTCTGCATGGCGGTCGCAGGCCTGCTCGCGCCGGTGCTCGATGGCGCCAGGCCGGAACTGCACGTCATCGACGTCCTTCCCGGGCTCGCGCTCGCGTTCAAGGTCGAGCCCCTGGGTATGCTGTTCGCGCTCGTTGCGTCCACCCTTTGGATCGTGAACTCGGTCTATTCGATCGGATACATGCGGGCCAACCAAGAACCGCGGCAGACCGGCTTCTACGTCTGCTTCGCGGTGGCGCTGGGCAGCACGATCGGGATCGCCTTCGCCGCCAACCTGTTCACGCTGTTCCTGTTCTACGAGGCGCTGACCATCTCGACCTATCCGCTGGTGACGCACAAGGCCGATGCCGAGGCGATCCGCGCCGGCCGCATCTACCTCCTGCTGCTGCTGGGAACGTCGCTGGTCCTGTTCCTGCCGGCGATCGTCGCCACCTGGGTGCTCGCCGGCACGCTCGATTTCACGCCTGGCGGCATCCTGGCGGGCAAGGCCGGCACGCCGCTGATCGCCGCGCTGCTTGCGCTCTACGTGTTCGGGATCGGCAAGGCTGCGGTGATGCCGCTGCATTTCTGGTTGCCGGCGGCGATGGTGGCGCCGACGCCGGTAAGCGCGCTCCTGCACGCGGTCGCCGTCGTCAAAGCGGGCGTGTTCGCCATTGTGAAAGTGGCGGTCATGATATTCGGCATCGAGACGCTGAGCAGCCTGGACCAGTCGGCGTGGCTGACGGTGGTCGCAGGAACGACGGTGCTGGCCGCCTCCGTGGTCGCGCTCCGGCAGGACAACCTCAAGCGGCTGCTGGCCTATTCGACCGTCTCGCAGCTCTCCTACATCGTCCTCGGCGTCGCGGTGCTCACTCCGATCTCGGCGGTCGGCGCGGCCATGCATCTCGCCGCGCACGCGCTCGGCAAGATCACGCTGTTCTTTGCGGCCGGATCGCTCTACACCGCCGCGCACCTGACGCAGGTGAGCGAGCTCGACGGCATCGGCCGGCGGATGCCTTGGACCATGGGCGCCTTCACCGTCGGCGCCCTCGCAATGATCGGCGTCCCTCCCACCGCGGGCTTTCTCGGAAAGTGGTTCATCCTCATGGGGGCCATGCAGACTGCCAACTGGGTCGCGGTCGCGGTCATCGTCGTCAGCACCCTGCTCAACGCCGGCTATTTCCTGCCGATCGTGTTCCGCGCGTTCATGCGCGAGCCCGCACCACACGGGCGCGACGACAAGACCGGCGAGGCGCCTTGGCCGATCGTGGCCGCGCTCACGGTGACCGCGGCCGGCACCGTGCTCATGTTCCTATGGCCCGGGATACCCTATGCGCTGGCGCAACTGATGATGACCGGAAGGTGAGACGATGGACGATAATTGGCTCGTGCGCGAAAGCACCATCAAAGGCCTCTGGATCGCGTTCGTGATCGCGCTCGTGGCGAGCGTGCTGATGGACCTGGTGATCGAGCAGCATCCCTATTTCGGGCTCGACGGCACGTTCGGCTTCGGCGCCTGGTTCGGGTTCGCGAGCTGCGTCGCGCTGATCGTGGCCGCGAAGGCGCTCGGCGCGGTCCTGAAGCGGCCGGATACCTATTATGACAGCTAGTTTCGTCATTCCGCCCGCCGCCATCTTGATTCTCGGCGGGCTGATCCTGCCGCTGCTGAGCGAACCGCTGCGTCGGCTTGCGCTGCTGGTGCTGCCGCTCGTCACGCTCTACCTGGTCTGGCAGGTCCCCGACGGGGTCGCACTCGAGGTGCGCTTCCTCGGTTATACGCTGGCGCTCGTCAAGGGCGACGCGCTCTCGCGGCTGTTCGCAACCGTTTTCGCCATCATGGCCTTCACCGGCGGGCTGTTCGCGCTGAACCAGCGTCGTGTGGTCGAGCTGGCTGCGGCGCTCTGCTACGCGGGAAGCGCCATCGGCGTCACGTTCGCGGGCGACCTGCTCACCGTGTTCGTGTTCTGGGAGCTGATGGCGATCGCCTCTACGCTCGTGATCTGGAGCGCGGGACCGTCCGCCCGTGGCGCCGGATTGCGCTATGCCGCGATCCATCTCTTCGGCGGCGTCCTGCTGATGGCGGGCGTCGCCGGCGAGCTCGCCTCGACCGGATCGATGGCCTTCGGCGCGCTCGCCCTCGACAGCGCGCCGCGCTGGCTGATCCTGGCGGGCTTTCTCGTCAACGCCGGTGCGCCGCCGCTCTCGGCGTGGCTGCCCGACGCTTACCCGGAGAGCTCGTGGAGCGGAATGGTGTTCCTGTCGGCGTTCACCACGAAGGCGGCAGTCTATGTGCTCCTGCGCGCGTTTGCGGGCGCCGAGCTGCTGATCTATGTCGGGCTGTTCATGGCGTTCTACGGGATCATCTACGCCATCCTCGAGAACGACATGCGCCGCATCCTCGCCTACTCCATCGTCAACCAGGTCGGCTTCATGGTGACGGGGATCGGCATCGGCACCGAGATGGCGCTCAACGGCGCTGCCGCCCACGCCTTCGCGCACATTATCTACAAGGCGCTGCTGCTGATGTCGGCGGGCTCCGTGTTCTATGTGACGGGCAAGCGCAAATGCACCGACCTCGGCGGACTGTTCCGCACCATGCCGCTGACCACGGTCTGCGGCATCGTCGGGGCGCTGTCGATCTCCTCGTTCCCGCTGACGTCCGGCTTCGTGACGAAATCGATGATCTCCGAGGCCGCCGGCATGCAGCACCTGGAAGTCGTGTGGTACCTGCTGGCCGCGGCCTCGGCGGGCGTCTTCCTGCACGCCGGCATCAAATTCCCGTGGTTCGTGTTCTTCCAGAAGGACTCTGGCCTGCGGCCGCCGGAGCCGCCGTGGAACATGCGGCTGGCGATGATCTTCTTCGCCGTCCTCTGCATCGGCTTCGGCATATGGCCGCAGCCGCTCTACGCCATGCTGCCATTCCCGGTGGAGTTCGTGCCGTATACCGCGAGCCACGTGGTGTTCTATCTGCAATTGCTGCTGTTCTCGGGTCTCGCCTTCTTCCTTCTGCTCGATTGGCTCAAGCGCACGCTGACGATTACCCTCGACGTGGATT
>JBAUOM010000634.1:0-1764 GCA_049579765.1 Xanthobacteraceae bacterium | reverse complement strand
GCGGCGATCCGGCGCGGCTGCCGGCGCTGCTCGCCGCGCATGCCCGCGCCGCGGAGCTGTCGTAGCCCTCGGCCTTCCTGCGCAACCGTCTCCGCCGTCATTGCCGGGTTCGACCGGCTTGACCCGGCAATCCATCCGCAACGAGAAAGAGCTTCAGGTTTTGCGAAGACGATGGGCCCGCGGGCGACGGTCGCGGCTGCCGTGCTCAAATCCCGCAGCCATCGCCGGGTGCGCGCTACGGTCACTTCACCAGCTTGCTGCTGTAGTCGACCAGGAACGCCTTGATCTCGGGCTTGACGTCGGCGAGCGCCGCCACGATCTCCTGCGCCTCCTCGCCGGACACCAGGATCGGATCGGTCTTCACCACCTTGGCATAGTCGTGGATGAAAGCCTTGTCCTTCCACAGGTCGACGAAGGCGGCTCGCATGATGGTGACGGGCTCGCCCGTGGTCTTTGGCGGCATCAATGCGGTGCGGAACATGGCGACCAGCGGGTCGCTGCTGGCGCGCAGCACCTCGTAGGTGAAGCCGGACGGCTTCTTGCCGCCCTTCACCAGGGCGAAGAATTCCTCGAAGGTCGGCAGGTTGGGGAGCGCGCGGCTGCGCGGATAGCTGCCGTCCTTGGCGCGCGGCGCGATCTGCCACAGCGGAATGACGAGGTTGCCCATCGTCGGCTCCACCGATCCGTACCAGCCCGGCAGCGAGGTATTCGCCATTTGCCCCTGGTTCTGCAGGATCGCGGTCTCCACGTCCTTCAAGCCGCGATAAGCGGGGACCGCCTGGTACTTGAGCCCGAGCAGATCGAGCGAAAGCGCCTGGTTGATGGTGTTGCTGTTCTGCGCGTTGAGGGAGAGCGCCTTGAACTCGTGGGTCTTCATGACGTCGGTTGCGACCTTGATCCCCGGCGGGGTGTCCTTGCGGATATACGCCACCAGCGGATTCTCCACGCCCGCGATCATGACGAAATCCGAGTAGCTGCCGCGCAGCGCCGGATTGCCCACCAGCTGGGCGACG
The DNA here is from genome assembly GCA_049579765.1 of Xanthobacteraceae bacterium. GTDB lineage: Bacteria > Pseudomonadota > Alphaproteobacteria > Rhizobiales > Xanthobacteraceae > VAZQ01. The sequence goes on along the minus strand of JBAUOM010000634.1, from coordinate 751 downwards.
ACGTCGAGGGTGAAGAAACCCATGGTATCGCCGTTGGGCGCGGCCTCGGCGAGCTGGTTGCTGCCGATGATGCCGCCGGCGCCGCCGACGTTCTTGATGACGATCGTCGGATTGCCGGGAATATGGGCGGGCAGATGTTGCGCGACGATGCGCCCTTCGATGTCGGTCGGACCGCCCGCCGGGTAATTGACGATCATGGTGATGGTCTTGCCCTTGTAGAACTGGGCGAGCGCGGGTTGCGAGCAGACCGCGGTCAACGCGACGGCGACGGCACCGACCAACATTCTTCGGATCATTGCAACGAACTCCTCTCTCTCGCCCTCATGCTGAGGAGCCGCGCAGCGCGGGCACGGTCCACGCCTCCTGCACAACTTCGGCTGCGCGGCGCGGCGTCTCGAAGCATGAGGGGCACGGCTCGGCCCGCCGACACTTCGAGACAGCGGCACGACACCGCTCATCCTTTCGCCTCTCACCATGTCGCACACGCACAACTCCTTTCGTTCCCGCGGCGCGTTTTGCGTCCGGGTTGGTGCTTCCTCTTTCCCATCCGCCCCATGAGGGGCGGGCGGAGCGCCGACAGGCGCGATGTTTCTTTGTCGCGCTGTCGGGCGCGACGGCCGTGCCTTGTTTTGCGCATGTCCTTATCGGAAAAGCGGTTCCCGCTTTTCCGGGACATGCGCTGCGAGGCGCGGCGCGTCCCGCAGCGGCGGGACGCTCGCCTCTCCGGCGCTCCACCGTGGCGATTTTGGGC
>JBAUOM010000633.1:0-10554 GCA_049579765.1 Xanthobacteraceae bacterium | reverse complement strand
CTCCTTCCTGATGTGGTACGTTCGCGAGCTCACGGTCGCCAAAGACATCCGTCAAGCCGTACTGGCAAGTGTCCGCCTGCAGTACCTTCTCCGCCGCCCAAAGGTACCGCTTCCACGCCGCGAACGTCAGTACAAAGAAAAGGGCGGCCGCGCTTGCTACAAAAATGAACATGGCGAACGCAGTGTGTTTAATCGAAGTATCGCTGGAGCGTTCCAGTTCGGCGGATATCTAAGGTAACGCAATGGAACCCGCCGCCCAGCATTTTGGAGTGCCGCAATTTTAGGGGGATTACATCAAGACCCTGTTTCTCCAATAGTCTAATGAGCGCTGTCTGATCTCGATCGACAACGATCAAATTCGGACTGATGCTGAATGCATTCATATCGATCCAGTCACTACCAATGCTCTTAAATAGATAGTCGGCGTCATATCTATCTGTATTCTCCATCGGTGGACTGTAGATGACTTTCCACTGTTTCAAGATTCGGGGCAAGGTATCATCATTGACACGAGCAGGATTGCACAGGATCAATCCGGGGCGCAAGGCCACAAAGGTCGAGTCAATGTGGCTGCCATAATAAACATCTTTGAGGAAATGAACGCGAAATTTGTCGCCCAACATTGTCTGTAACCAATGCCCTCCCAATTCGTTACCCGTGGCGCTGACCAAGTAGATCAAATCCTGGCCAAAGCGCAGGACGTTTGCTGCATCGAAGGCTGGTTCATCGTTACGTGGGGTAGGCTTGTCGAGATCAACCTCAAAAAGCGAGTCTAAAAGCATGGGTTTAGGGGCGCTGTACCACCTTGCGCCTGACTTCATATAGTCCATCAGCAACGCACGATAGCTAAACGTTTCCTGGGCCCGACTGCGGATGACATTTGGCGTTTCGATAATGTTATCCCCGATCACCAGCAGAACGTCGCGGGGACAATAATTGTAGTAACCCTGGGCCTCCCAATGAACCGTGGAGAATTTCGCCTCGTGGGGCCATGTCTCTGGGCGTTTGACGGTGACGCCCAATCCTTCCAAGATTCGAACAAACTCATTCAAATCCTCCTCAGACTCCTCAATGATCTTTTGCGGAAAAGGGCCGCGCGGAATTTCGGCCAGCGAACGATTGGAAAATTCCGCCAATTGCGTGCTTCGGTCTGGTGTGGGAAATCGCGCGTGCAGCGAGTTACCTACAATGACCTCTTCCAGTTGATCCCACTCATTGCAACTCCATACAACGGACATATCTAACCTGCCTCCTCGCTGAGAACCCGCCCTGTTCCTTCCCACCACTTTTAGCTTTGTTAGTGCCACCCAACCAAAACCACGACGCCCGTGCAATCAATCATCTCTCATCCGTCGCTCCCGCGTTGACTTCAACACTTCAAGTGCGCAGGTAATCAACGGATCGATACCGTTGTCAATGTCGGCTTTCTTGTTAAGTAGCTCGATGTCGACTGGCACGCCTTTGCCTTCGTAGCACACCATGTCAGCTGAAAAGTACTTCTGATACGACAAACAGTACTCCCAGCCATTGGGAAGTTTCTTCTCAAGCTGATATGAGAATATGCCGTTGGTATGATCACCTATGATCGTGACGTGAGGCAGCTGCTTTATCGCAAGCGCAAAGGCCTCTCCACCGCTGAAAACAGAATCGCAGGTCAAGAGCACGATTGGCCCGGTGAATTGTACGTCACCTTGCGGTCCGAGGTACCAGGTCTTCACGGGTGTAAAGTCATCTTCGCCTGGGCCAATCTTCGTCTTCCGGCGAAAGGCAACTCGCCTGTGGTCGCAAAACCGATTGATAATCGTGATTGCAATACTGTCCTCTCCGCCGGGGTTGTCACGCAGATCGATGATGAAGCCATCAAGGTCCTTGAAGTCACGGCCTATCTTGTCCAGAGCGGCAATCAATCTCCGCTTTTTAACGTCTTCTAGCTCGAGGATCCGAAGGTAACCAAATGCGCGAGACCTGCAATAGTGAAGCATCCAGGCCTGGGTCTCCTGAGGCCGCCCGAAACCATTGGCGACAAGCGTCTTTTCAGTCGTTTTGAAGAGCTGATTGATCTCTCGCTTGGTGAATTCCTGCCGGAATCTGGGCTTAGACTCTGCGGTGAAGTATCGTTTCTTCCGATCCCCACTTGCTTTGGCCTCCAGCTCGACGTGCCCGTCATCCAACGGATCGAGCATCTGGCAGAAGATCTCGAAGAGTTCATCGTCACTGGTCTGCCTTGTGACTTTGGGTCTGTAGGTGTCATACTGCTTGTCCCAGTCGACATTCCTCAGCTCGAAAAATGGATACCTGTTGCGAAAGGTCTCCCAGAGCTCTTCGAAATTCTTTTCCGGGTTGCGATCGATCATGGCGGTGTCGACCTTAGCTCAGCTCCGCTGCGCGAAGAAGTGTCCTTGATCATAACCGCTATACACCTGTGACCCGCTGTTCCTGATAAAGACGTGTTCTCGACCTGCCGCGGGTGCAGCTTGGCTTTTGACCAGAGGTTCCCCAAACTGCAGCGACCCTATCCTCCGTCTCCGGCAGATTGCCCTCCTCATGTTCACGCTGTTGCTCCGGACGAGCGCTTGCGTATCAGAAGTGAGCGGAGGCAGGCGCCTGGGAGCCCATCCTATGGACGAAGTGCTGTTGCGGTAGTGCTGGTCATGCCGGCGGCGCCAGCCTCGAAACCGACCCCGAGGAGGTTCTCCAACCTCGCCATGGACAAGCAGCGCTACGGCGACCTCGTCATGGCCATGAACGCCAAGCTCAACGCGCGCATCGAGGAGGGGGTCGGCGTCGACGACGGTAGCTTCCTGCCGCTGCGGGATTTCAGCGGGATACGCTTTTAGCGTCCGCTGCCCTCGGAGCGTGCGATCCCAAGGTCGGTATTCGACTACCCACGCGCGCCAATCTCATGACGCCGCTCCTCTATTCCGTTTCGACGTCTTCGAGCCGGATTCCACGTCTTGCGCGCAGGCTGGCCCGTGCCTGTTCGACGCGGCGCAAGAAACGGGGGTCATGTTGGAGACGGTATTCGAACCAGTCCTCTTCCGATTCGAAGCCAATCAGCACGCCGGCCGGTTTGCCGTGGCGGGTGATGACGATCTCCTGCGTCTCCGCTGCCCGAAGAAACCGAGACAGATCGTCCTTGATTTCGGATAGTGGAACTTCCTTCATTCCGGATCTGCGAACTGTGCGAGCCATGACTCGGCCTCCGATTTGGCCACGATCGCCAGAACCTAGACGTCGTGCCGGAGAACCTCGACGTCGTGCCGGAAACGTCATAGGACACCCGAACCTCGCCCACGCGCAGCCGATATTGCGGACGGAGCAGTCCTCGCAACCGTTTGATCGGACTGCGGCTCGTCTTCCCGGGCTCGTGTCTGAGGTGCGTTTCGAGCGCAGCCTTCACGGTCGCCCTAACATTCGCGGTCAACCTCCCGAGGTCTTCGACGGCTTCCGGGGCGAGGACGACGGCAAAAGGCATTCTGGCCAGATCGTAGCCAGACTACTGCGAACGTCAAATGTACTCGGCGGAGGCACCATCCCGAGGCGCGCTATCACCCGCCCGAACGATCGTGCTACGGTCGCGGGAAAAATATGCGGAGGATCGCCATGTCAGCCGTTGCCGCGGTCGCCGAGCGCACGCCCTTGCGCGATGTCGCCACCCTCGACTCGCTCTACGAGGAGGCCGCCCGCGTCGGGTTCACGCCGGGATGGGTGCCGCGCAAGCAGCCGATCCTGTGGGCGGAGCCGAAGCCGCAATTCGTGCCGGCGCATTGGCGCTGGCAGGACGCCAAGGCCGGGCTCGACGCCGCCGGCCGCCTGATCGACGTCTCGCTCGCCGAGCGCCGCAACCTCGTGATGCGCAACCCGGCCGAGGGCGTCAATTTCGAGACCACGCGCACGCTCGTTTGCGCCTACCAGATGATCCTGCCGGGCGAGCAGGCGCCGTCGCACCGGCATTCCTCGCACGCGCTGCGGGTCATCATCGACGGCAAGGGCTCGTTCTCGACCGTCAACGGCGAGAAGATGCCGATGGAGACCGGCGACGTGGTGCTCACGCCGGGCTGGTGCTGGCACGGCCACGGCCACGACGGCGAGGAGCCCGCCTACTGGTTCGACGGCCTCGACGTGCCGCTCACCCACCTGCTCGAGCCGATGTTCTATGAGGAGCATCCCGACAGGCACGCCAAGGTCGAGCGCGTGGTGACGGAGTCGCCCTACCGCTTCACCCGCGCGGCGATCGCGAGCGGCCTCGATGGTGCGAAGGCCGATCCCGAAGGCTTCCACGGCCCGCGCATCGCGCTCGCCGCGCCCGACATGCCGCCGATGGCGCTGGCAATGGAGCGGCTCGCTGCGGGGACGGCGACGCGGCGCTATCGCTCGACCGCCAACAGTCTCTTCCTGGTGACCGAGGGCGCGGGCGAATCCTCGATCGGCGGGCGGCGCTTCGCCTGGCAGCGGGGCGACACCTTCGTGGCGCCGAGCTGGACCCGGATCGAACATCGCGCCGGCGCGGACGCCACGCTGTTCACGCTCACCGACGAGCCGCTGATGCGGTTCTGCAACTACTACCGCTTCGACGCCGATTGAGCGGCCAACCCGATCGCATCGGCTTGGAAGTAACGACTCCTCTGGTCGTCAGGAGAGTTGACCGTATAGAGTTGCCGGTATGAAGCGCGTCATTCTCGCGGCGGTCCTGGCGGCCGTTTGCCTCCCGGCACCCGCGCAAGCGCCTCCATCTCCCACGGCCTGCGGAGCACCGGCGGCGCTCGACGATGGATGGCCGCTCGACCAGCCCGCGCGCGTCGATCTCGACCAGGCGCGCTTGTGCGGCATCGCGGCCAAGCTGAAGGCCACCGAGGCGAACGTTCACGCCGTCGTCGTCGTTCGTCACGGCAGGCTCGTGTTCGAGCAGTATTTCTCCGGCTACGACGATCCCTGGGGAGAACCGGAGGGACGCTTCACCTTCAATGCCACGACCCGGCACGACATGCGGTCGATCTCGAAGAGCGCGACCTCGTTGCTCGTGGGCGCCGCGATCGAGCGCGGGCTCATCGCCAGCATCGACGCGCCGGTGGTGGGATTTTTTCCCGAATTTGCCGCGCTCAGGTCGCCGGGCTGGGACGCCCTCACGCTGCGAAATCTTCTCACCATGTCCTCGGGCATCAAGTGGAACGAAAATCTCCCCTGGACCCACCCCGACAACGACGAGCCCCATCTCGGCAAGGACCCCGACCCCATTCGCTACGTCCTGTCGAAGCCGATCGTGACGCCGCCCGGCACGGTCTGGAACTACAACGGGGGAGCAACCGATCTGCTCGGCAACATCATCGAGCGCGTCTCGGGAAAACCGTTCAGCATTTTCGCGCGCGAGGTTCTGTTCCAGCCCCTCGGCATCATCGATTGGGAATGGAAAGCCTACTACGACAACGGCAAGATTGCTCCGGCTGCCGGTCTTCGCCTGCGCCCGCGCGACGCCGCCAAGATCGGTCAGCTCGTGCTCAACCACGGCGGCTGGGAAGGCCGGCAAATCGTTCCGGCGGCCTGGATCTCGCAATCGACCACGCCGCGCTTTCAAGCGATCGGCTATTTCGGCGGACTGTTCTTCTACGGCTACCAGTGGTGGCTCGGCCGCACCCTCTCCGGAGAGAGGGAGGTGACCTGGGTCGCCGCGGTCGGCCTCGGCGGCCAGCGCATCTTCATCATTCCCGACTTCGACCTCGTCGTGGTGACCACGTCCGGACTCTACACCAGCCCGCGCCAAGGCAACGCGCCGCTCGACATCCTCTACAGCTTCGTGATTCCAGCCGTGCGGGACAAGGGCGGCGCGCGCTAAACTAGTGGTCCGATTCCGAAGTTCGCATCATTTCGCGGCACCCGCGTTTGCGAACTTCGGAATCTAAGGACCACTAGCAACTCTATGATTCTAGTGCCCCTTTTGAACCCGAAGTTCGCGATCGCATTTGCCGCATGGTGTGCGCGAACTTCGGGTTCGGGGCACTAACCTCCGGCCACCGCGGCGGGCGGCGCCCTGGATATTGTGCTATCATTCAATATGGTGGAGAGATGAGCCCATGAAATTTAGGCGGATTACCGTTGATCCCCCAGCAGATGGGAGGCGTCCCTTGCATCCGCGGGCTGCGCATCCCTGTGGCCACCGTCGTGGGTATGATGGCCGATGGAATGACGGCGAAAGATATCCTCGCGGCCTATCCGGATCTCGAAGGCGACGACATTCCAGAGGCGTTGCAGTATGCGGCTGATGCCGTGCGCGAGCGCGAGCTGCCGCTGACGGCGCCTTGAGGTTTCTCATCGACGGCGCGTTGTCGCCGCTCATTGCCGAAGGGCTGCGGCACAACGGGCATGACGCCGTGCACGTGCGTGACTACGGCTTGCAACGAACAGACGATGAGACGATCTTTGCGCGCGACCGGCAGGAGGGTCGGATCATCGTCTCCGCAGACACCGACTTCGGTACGCCGCTGGCGTTGACGGCGGAACGCGCACCGTCAGTCATCCTGTTCCGGGGGGGCGACCTCCCGAAGGCCCGCCGCGGCAACTCGCGCTTTTGTTGGCGAACCTGCCGGCATTGGAAGAGGTGCTGCTCCGCGGCTCGATCGTGGTGCTCGAAGAGACACGGATTCGCGTTCGCTCACTGCCTATCGGTGGGGAGTATTGACCCAACGAGAAACTGCGGCGGACCGCGAGGCGCTCGCCATGGCCGGAGTCCTATGCGCCGAATAGGCGGTCGCGGCGGATCTCCTTTTTATCCGTTTTCGGAGGAGTTCTCGCGGCTCTGTCGCGGGTCAAGGCTGACGGGTCAGTCTTGCGCACACGGTTCGCGGAGAAGGGGCGCTCTCGCTGTAGCAATAATCCAGCGTGTTCTGATCGATCAGATTGAAGATATAGTATCCTTCTTCGTCCGATCCCATCATCAGCTTGGTGCCGGGGGTGAAAGCGCCCCACAGCGGCTCCTCCTGGTCGCCGGTTGCGTTGGAGCGCTTCAGGCGACCGGTGAAGGTATTGCCCTGTTGCTCGGTTATCACCAGCGTCGCAAGGCCGCCGCGCCGTCCCTCGACCTTGGCAATCCGATCCCTCTGGCCGGTCCACGTGCCGACAAGGGACACGGAATCAGCGCCGACCACCGGCGTTGCAACCAGGACGGCGAAGGTCGCGGCATACAAAAAAGCCTTCACGTTGAGCCTCCATGCTTCGAGCCTCGAGAGTCGCACATGAGATGCAAGCAGGACGTTACCAATGGTCCTCGGCGCAGCGCAACCTGCGCGGCCGTCGCGGCATGATGCGGCGCACGTGCGGCTATTCTGTTTCGAGGTCTTCGAGCCTGGTTCTGCGCCTGATCAATCCCGGGACGAGCTCACGCGGCGACTTCCAGACCAAAGCCGCCGCCGCCGAGCGTTTTCCGCAGGTGCTCGACGCGGCGCTGAACCTGCGCGTGGACCTCGCGGCAATCCGCGCCGCCTGCGGTTTCAATCGATCGACCTCGATCACGAGAGCTTCAGCAGAGCCGCAAGCGCTCCGATACCTGCGGCTCCCTCACATCCGCCTAGGGTCGCAAAACGCTGCGATCGTCCGCAACGCGATATCGCGCATCAACCCGATCTCGGTCATATCCCGCCCGTCGGCAAGCGCTTTCGCGACGAGCGCGAGCTCGCGCCAGCACAGGTTGGCCTCCGCAGCCGCTTCGCCCATCCATTGGGCCGTGCGCAGAACGACCTCAGCCCACTTGTCACGACGCCGTGCCATGACGCCCTGCAAGAGATAGCTCGCAAACTTCGCGCGATCGCGGCCGCGCGCGCTCTCCACCGCCTGTGCGACCTGCGGGTCGTCTTCGAACCAACATTGTGCGACGGCCTCGAGGCCGGCCAAGTCGTCGCTCCGCCGTAGCAGCGATGCGAGCGCCGCGGGCTCGCGCATCGCCTTCGGGACCTTGGCGGTCAGCCCGGCCAGCGCTGCACTGAAGTCCATGCGCGCGGGTTGCCAGCCGACGCCACCGATCGTCTCGGCGACTTGGAGCAGGCCGAGTGGGGGCGCCTCCCCTTTCTCTGTGCTGAGCGCCAGATGGTGAGCCACCATGCGGTCGAGATACGGCCGGGACACGGCCAGCGTAGGAGCGTCCATCCCGGCGCCGGCCAGGCTCGCCTCGATCCGGCGGCGCGATTCCGGCTCGCTGCTCCAGGCATCTGCAATCCCGCCTTTGGTCAGGAGCGACGAGATCCGCTTTTTCCGTCCCGCCGGCGATACCAGCAGGAACCCTTGCGCTGTGGAACCGTCGATGGCGGTGGCGACGATCTCCTCGATTCCGCCCGCCGCCCATTGCCCGCAAGCAATCCCGGCCGGGCGCGCCCTGCGGATGACCGCATCGACCTCGGCTCGCTCGTTCTCCGGTCGCCAGTTGCGCATCGCGATCAGCCGCCGAACATCCGTCGGCGTCAGCGAGGCGGCGACCTGCGCAAGCGCTCCGGCAACCGCGCGGCGCACAGCCGAATCCGGATCGAGCAGGAACAAGACCGCGGCGGCGCGCGCGTCGGGGATACCGGCGAGCGCCAGAGCACCGGCCAGGGGGCCGCGGGCCCCCGCCGGCATGGCATGACCGCTTTCGATCAGCGCGCCGACGGCCATGAACGGATCGCCGGCGCAGGCTTCGACGATGCCAGCGAGAGCGGCGCGGATGTCGGCCGCAACCGGCCCGCCCTCGTTCCGATCGACGGGGAGCTTCGCCGACGCCGCGGCAAGCTCCGGGGATGCAGGGATTTTCGACTGGTGGAGCGCTCCTCCCACGAAGGCAAGCATGTGTCCGTCGATATGTCCCGCCTCGACCCGCGCGACGACGTCGACCTGAAAATCCGCAATCAGCTCGGCCGCCTCCGCATAGCCCCGATCGGTGCGGTAGCGCAGATGCTCGAGCAGCCGCTGCAGGAGAAACAGGTAACCGAGAGCCAGCGTCTCGTCCTTGCCGGCCGGAGGCATGTGGCGAGCTGCGCCGGTGAAAGCGGCGAAGATCTCGCGCGGGGAGCTTTCGCAGTACCGATCGAGCTCGGCGCTGAACGGGGGCGGCCGGCCCTTGGCGATCGCGCGCGCGATTTTTCTCGCATATTCATCCGTGGGTGAGGACTTGGGCTGGGCTCGGCTCATCGCGCTGCCTCTGCGAATCACGCGATGCTAGCCGGTGGCCGCGTCTCGGTCGTGTCAAAGTCGGCGAAATCCACTGACAAACCGGCGCCCTCGGCATCGAGCGCAGCAAACTGCGCGTTTGCCGCCGGATGGATTGGTCGTCGACGGGACCGGCTAGCTAGCCGATATTTCGCGAGGCTCTCGATCTCGAGGAGAATGACGTAGCGTGGTTGCGGGATGCTCTGCTGGCCATCGGACGATGCGCGCATAGCGCGCGGGACTCACCGCCAGCGCATAGGGGCCGGCGATAAAGGTCTCGGTGAAGCCGCCGATGCCGCGCATCTCTTCGATCACCGCCTGCGCTTTCGCATCCTGCCCCATCTGCAGATAGGCGTAGACGAGGTAATCCATCGCATGCAGCTGGTCGTGCGCCTCGTTGCTTGCCTTTGCGACAGCTCATTCACGATCTACGCGGGCGCGCTGGACGATGCGTCCTCCTTCCATCCGACGGCAGCCATCTTCGCTCGCAGCCGTCCGGCTTGGTCATCCCGCCGGGGCTCACGATCTACGACGCGATGCCGCCTGAGTAAGGGCCGGCGCCGGTCGGCATGACCGGCCAGGGTCCACTGTTGCGCATGTCAGGGCTTCAGGCGGCGCGCTCGATCGCGTCGATGTTCTTTTCAGAGACCTTGTTGACCGCCGGATTGACCGCGCGCACGGCGAAACGCTCCGGTCCGAGCGGGCCGACATCATCGAGCGTGGTGTCGAGGTCAAGCCACCGCTCCACGTCGTCGAGCACCACGGGCATGCGGTCGTGATAGGCCGCGACCAGCTCATTCGGCTCGTCGGTCAGGATCGCGAAGGACGGAACCGCTTCGCCTTTCACGTCCGAATAATCCCAGATGCCGGCGAACATGACGGGCTTGCCGTCCTTGCGCGCGAAGAAATAAGGCTGCTTCCTGCCGTGCTCTGCGCGCCACTCGTAGAAGCCCTCCGCCGGGATCACGCAACGCTTGTTCGCGAGCATGGTCCTGAACGAGCCGCGCCGCAGCGAGTCGGTGCGGGCGTTGAGCAAGGGTGGGCGTGTCTTGCCGCCGCTGCTGGCGAGGTTGATCCCGAACCGCGCCATTCTGGTTGCGAGCGGCTGGCCGCGTTCGGCGAGGAACGCGGGTACCTGCTCGGTCGGCGCGACGTTGGGGTTGTATTCGAAGTTGATGAGCGAGTGCGCGAGGCTGCGCGGGATTTCGCTCCACTCTTTGAGGCCGCGGATACGGTTGCACATGGCGGGAATAGGTCACTCGAGTGTGGCGGATTTGACGTTCCTATCAGCATTGCCGCAAGTCCCTCATAGGAACGTCAAATCCAAAGCCACACTAACGCGGGTCCCGATCGATTGGTCGTCATTCCGGGGCCCGAGCGCAGCGAGGG
>JBAUOM010000632.1:0-4681 GCA_049579765.1 Xanthobacteraceae bacterium | reverse complement strand
CCGCACAGGTACCCGAGCCCGCGCCGCCGACCGACGCAGGCGCAGCTCGTTTCGCAGCCGCGCGAAAGCGCGCGCCGACGACGCCGGCGCCTCTGCGCAACCCCTTGCCGCTGGCCGAACGCGTCGCCATCCAATTCGACCTTGCCTGGACCGGTGACTACAACGGCCTGATCAATGGCGAGTCGGACGAGAAGACGATCGCCGCGATCAAGGCGTTCCAGCACGATCGCAAGTTCAAGGAAACCGGCGTGCTCAGTACGCAGGAGCGGATGCTCCTCGCCTCCGAGGCGAAGACGAAGCAGGCCCAGGTCGGCTGGCGTATCGTCGACGATCCGGTCACCGGCGCGCGCATCGGGCTGCCGACCAAGCAGGTGCCGAACAAGAGCCAGCGCCGCACCGGCACCCGCTGGTCCTCGGCGCAGGGCCAGATCCAGGTCGAGACCTTCAAGATCAGGGGGCCGGGGACGACCCTGGCCGCCGTGTACGAGCAACAGAAGAAGCAGCCGCCGACGCGCAGGCTGGAGGTCAACCTGTTGCGGCCGGATTTCTTCATCCTGTCGGGCATGCAGAATCTGAAGAGGTTCTACGTGCGCGCCGAGATCAAGGACGGCGAAGTGCGCGGAATGAGCGTGCTCTACGACCAGGCGACCGAACCGATCATGGATCCGGTCGTGGTCGTGATGTCGAGCATGTTCGCGCCGTTCCCGGGCGTCGCCGGTATCGCCGGCATCGCACAGATCGGTCCAAAGGCAAGGCGCAAGGTGGAGTACGGCACCGGCATCGTGGTGAGCGCGGCCGGCCACATCCTAACCGATCGCCAAGTGACCGATGGCTGCAACGTGATTGTCGTGAGTGGGTACGGCGACGCCGAGAGGCAGGCCGAGGACAAGGAAGCCGATCTCGCGCTGTTGCGGGTCTACGGCGCGCGCGCGCTCGTGCCCGCAGGTTTCGCCGGCGGCGCCGCCAAAGGGCCCGACCTCCTGCTCGTCGGCATCCCCGATCCGCAAGACCAAGAAGGCGGTGGCGCGACGTCCACGGCGGCGGCCAAGCTCGAGGGAGAGATGCTGGAGCCGGCGCCGCAACCCGGCTTCTCCGGCGGCGCCGCACTCGACCCGCAGGGGCGCTTCGTCGGCATGGTGGAGCTCAAGCCGTCGATAACGGCGGCTATCGGCGCGGCAAGCGCACCGTCGCAAGCCACGCTGGTGCCGGCTCCGATCATCCGCGCCTTCCTCGAGGCACAAGGCCTTGCGCTCGCGGCGACGGGGCGCGGCAGCCCCGATGCCGCCAAGGGGTCGCTCGTACGGGTGATCTGCGTGCGCAGATGACGCGCGCCCCGGTCATTCGTTGCTGAACTTCGGCGCTCGCTTCTCGACGAAGGCGGCCATGCCTTCCTTCTGGTCCTTGGTGGCGAACAGCGCATGGAAGACGCGCCGTTCGAAGCGCACGCCCTCGGCGAGCGAGCCCTCGAAGCTGCGGTTGACCGCCTCCTTCGCTACCAGCACCGAGGGCAGCGACATCGCGGCAATCGTCTCGGCAGCCTTCATGGTCTCGTCCATCAGCTTGGCCGCCGGCACGACGCGGGCAACGAGCCCCGAACGCTCGGCTTCGGCAGCGTCCATCATGCGCCCCGTCAAGATCAAATCCATCGCCTTCGCCTTGCCGACCGCTCGGGTGAGACGCTGCGTTCCGCCTATGCCTGGAATGACCCCGAGCTTGATTTCAGGTTGGCCGAATTTGGCGTTGTCGGCAGCAATGATGAGATCGCATATCATCGCGAGCTCGCAACCGCCGCCGAGCGCGAAGCCTGCGACCGCGGCGATGACGGGCTTGCGCACGCGCGCGAGCCGCTCGTAATCGGCCGCATAGTCGGCGCTGAAAATGTCAACGTACGACTTATCGGCCATCTCCTTGATGTCCGCGCCGGCCGCGAACGCCTTGTCGGAGCCGGTGATGACGATGCAGCCGATACCGGCGTCGGCATCGAAGGCTTCCGCCGCGGCAAGAAGCTCGTTCTTGAGCGTAACGTTGAGGGCATTCAGGGCCTGCGGCCGGTTGAGTCGGATGACGCCGACGCGGCCGTGGGTTTCGACAAGGATGGTCTCGCTGCTCATGGCTCTCCCTACGATCGTCTGTCGGTCTGCCATGCTGGCATGGCATGCCTCGCTCCGAAAGTACGTGTAAGATAACATGGCGATGCCGACTTCGAGTGGACGACACTCAGAAGCTTGAAGCGTGGGGGGAGGACGAGATGGCGCGGCTCGCGGCGGCGAACGGCGCCTGCGAGGGCGGTGTTGCGGGAAACCGCGAGTGGGCTGGGGTCACCAGATCAGGTCAAGGCCATACTCGCGATCGAGCCCAACGGACCACCCTTCTATCAGGTCGATTTCGTCGGTGCGCCTGATTACTTCAGGCAGGGAGCGCTGGCGCTTCCCTATGGGCTGAGTGCGGTGCCGCTGACCTACGCGCCTGCCGTCACTGATGCCAAGGATCTCGCCGTCGTCCAGCAAGAGCAGGCCGATGGGCCTGATCTGGTGCGCTGCCATCTGCAACGCGAGCCGGCGCGCCAGCTGCCCAATTTGAAGATGCCCATCCTGGTCGTGATGTCGGAGGCGTCGTATCACGCGCCGTACGACCACTGCACCGTGAAATATCTGCGACAGGCGGGAGCGCAACCGACCTTCATGCGGCTCGCCGATCTCGGCCTCAAAGGCAACAGCCACGTGATGATGAACGAGAAGAACAACAAGGAGATTGCCGCCATCATCGCGGAGTGGCTCGCCCGGACTCTGCCTGGAAAGGAGTAGCAACGCGCTCGTGCGCTATCGCTGGCATACCGGACAAAAGAACGTCGAACGGCCGGTCTGGACGATACGCTTGATGGTGCCGCGGCAGCCCGGGGTCGGACACGGCTCGCCTTCACGGTCATAGACGCGGAAATTGTGCTGGAAATCTCCGAGCTCGCCGTCGGTACGACGGTGATCGCGCAGCGACGAGCCGCCGGCCTCGATCGCCGCCTTGAGCACGGCCTTGATGGCGTCCACCAGTTCGTGCGCGCGTTCGTTGGGCATGCCGGATTTCGTCGCGATGGTGGATGCGCGCCGCTTGGGAGAGAGCCGCGCGCCGTGAAGCGCCTCGCAGACGTAGATATTGCCCAGCCCGGCGACGATCTTCTGATCCGACAGCGCGGCCTTCAACGACGTCTTCTTGCCCTTGCATGCGTTCGCCAGCAGGGCAGCATCGAATTCGTTGCCCAGCGGCTCGGGACCGAGCGCACGCAACAGCGGCTCGTCGGGGAGGTCCGCGCGCGGAACGAGCTTCATCATGCCGAAGCGACGCGGGTCGTTGAAGGAGATGCGCGCGCCCGACGACATGTGAAACACCACGTGGTCATGGGCGGCGTTCTTCGAGCGTTCATGGTAATAGCCGCCGGGCGTCTTTTCGCCGCGCGGACGGGCGACCCGGAACGAGCCCGACATGCCGAGATGCATCACCAGCACATCACCGGAGGAAAGGTCCGCGAGCAGATATTTGGCGCGTCGGCCGAGGCCCTCGACCCGCTGGCCTTCGAGCCGGGCAACGAAGTCCCTTGGCAGCGGCCAGCGCAGGTCGCCGCGGTGCGCCTCGACCCTGGTGAAGCGCGCCCCCTCCATGACCGGCTGCAGTCCCCGCCGGACGGTTTCGACTTCGGGCAGTTCGGGCATCTGATCCGCGCCTCCCCCCGGGAACACATAGCGCGCTGCGGCGTAGCGCGCTATGGTCCTGCCGAAAAAGGACTATTCGCCATGCCGCGAAGCGGTGAGATGACCGATTTCGGCTTCCAGCGCCTGCCGCTCGAAGGCAAGCAGGCGCGGGTCGACGAAGTCTTTCGCAGCGTTGCGCGTCGCTACGATCTGATGAACGACCTCATGTCGGGCGGGCTACACCGGGCCTGGAAGGACGCGCTCGTCACCGCCGTCGATCCCCCCAAAGCGCGGCCCGAGGCCGGCGCACGTGCCGAGACGGGCATGCGGCCGTTTGCCCTGCTCGACCTCGCCGGCGGCACCGGCGACATTGCCTGTCGGGTGGTTGAGGCGAGCGGCGCGGGCACGCGTACGACCGTGGTCGACATCAATGCCGAGATGCTCGCGGTTGGACGCGCGCGCGCCGCCGAGCGCGGGCTCGATCACGCGATCGCCTTCGTTGAAGCCAACGCGGAAGCGTTGCCGTTTCCCGATCGCAGCTACGACGCCGTCACCGTCGCCTTCGGCATCCGCAACGTCCCGCGCATCGCCGCAGCGCTCGGCGAAGCCTATCGCGTGCTGCGCATCGGCGGCCGCTTCCTCTGCCTTGAGTTCTCGCGGGTCGACGTGCCCGGGCTCGAGGCGATCTACGATTTCTACTCTTTCAACATGATCCCCACGCTCGGCGGCGTGGTCGCCGGAGACGCCGAAGCCTACCGCTATCTCGTGGAATCGATCCGCCGCTTCCCGGCACCGCAGGTCTTCGCCGAGATGATGCGGGCGGCCGGCTTTGGCCGCGTCTCGTTCCAGCGCATGAGTGGAGGAATCGTCGCGCTGCATTCGGGTTGGCGGTTGTGATCGCAGCCGTCGCCCACCTGACGCGCCTCGGCCGTGCCGGCTTCGTATTCGCGCGCGAGGGCGTCTTCGCCCTGATCGACATCACGCGGCTGCCGCTGCCGGCG
>JBAUOM010000631.1:0-2119 GCA_049579765.1 Xanthobacteraceae bacterium | reverse complement strand
CCTCGCGGCGTGAGCTCACGGCGGGAGCGGACGTGCACGAGGTGATCGTTCTTGGCGGGCCCAACGGCGCCGGAAAGACCACTTCCGCGCAACGCCTGTTGCCGCAGAGCCTCCGAATTCTCGAATTCGTCAATGCAGACGAGATCGCGCGCGGCTTATCTCCCTTCAATCCCGAGGCGAGCGCGATCGAAGCAGGCCGCCTAATGCTCGATCGCATGCGCGGATTTGTAAGGACAAGGCAAAGCTTTGCCTTCGAAACCACCTGCGCGGGAAGAGGGCATGCGCGCATGCTTCGAATGTGTCGCGTGACCGGCTACCGGGTGACCTTGCTGTTCCTATGGCTTCCCTCCCCCGAAGCCGCCTCGTCGCGCGTCGCACGTCGAGTTCGTGAAGGCGGGCATAGTATCGCACCGGACGTCATTGAAAGGAGGTATTGGGCCGGCCTCCGCAACATGAGGAACCTTTACCTGCCGCTTGCGAATGTCGCATTGATCGTCGACAATTCCGATGAGGGGGGTGGGCTCATCGCCGAGCGCGAACCGGATGGACCACTTGTCGTCCGCGACGCCGTCCCTGGAGGCTGATCGAGGAAGCGACCCGATGACCGATCTTACGGCGCGCGAATTGATGGACACGATCTTGCGGAGTTTGGCGGCGACGCGGGCCAACTTCATGAAGACGGCGCCACCACCACGTGGCGACCATGCACAGCGCGAGACGCAAAAAGAAAACCGTTCGACGGAAGAAGCAGCCGATCTGGAAGGCGGATAGTGCTCAAGTCCCGGAGCCGAAATCCTTGGGCGGCGGGCTGATGATCTGGCCGCCGGTCGGCGACACCCGCAGCACCGCGAGCCCGCGCTGGTTGGTGCCGTCGGGGCGGAAGCGGAACAGCCCGTCGATGCCGGTGAAGCCGGAGGCGTTGGTCAAAACCGCTTCCGAGAAGCGCTGCTTGCCCTGGGTCTTGACCAGCGCCGCCACCAGCGCGACGGCGTCGTAGGCGAGCGAGGCGGTGCGCACGGGATCGCGCCCGTAGCGGCTGCGGAAGCGGGCGGAGAAATTGCGGAAGCCGGTCGATTCGGGTCCGGCATACCAGCCGCCGTCGAGCTGGGGATTGGAGAAGATTTGCGCGTCTTCCCACAGGCCGGTGCCGAGCAGCTGCACCCGCTTGGTATCGATGCCGTTGGCGATCAGGATCTGCACCAGCGTCGGCACGGAGTCGGCCCCGTCCGGGATGAAGATGGCATCGGCACCGCTCGCCGCGTGCGCCACGTTGCGTACCGGGCCCTGCATCCGGCTCTTGTCGAGCGGATATTTCTCGAGCGCCACGACCCGGCCCCCGCGGCGGGCCACCGCCTGCTTGAACGCGGCCTCCGCTACGCTGCCATAGGCGTTGTCGGGGATCAGGGCGGCGAACGAGCGGCGGCCCTGGCTCGCGGCATAGCCGATGATGCGCTCGACGTCCGACTCCGGGAGAAAGCTCAGGAGGTAGACACCGCGCGCGGCGACGTTGGTGTCGGTCGAAAATGCGATGACCGGGATCCCGCGCGCCCGCGCCGCCTGCCCGACCGGACCCACCGTGAGCGCGAACAGCGGCCCGAGAATGATCTCGGCACCCTCCTCGAGCGCCTGTTGCGCCGCCTGCTGCGCGCCGGGCGCGCTGCCGCCGTCGTCCTTAACCAGGAGCTGGATGTCGGGATTCTTGAATTCCGCGAGCGCCATCTCTGCGGCGTCGCGCATGGACTGCGCCGCCACCGCCGCGTTGCCGGTCCCCGACAGCGGCAGGATGAGGCCCGCCTTCACCTTGCCTTCGCCGATATTGGCGGCGGGCTGCGCGGGCGCCCCCGGCGACGGGCCGGGCAGATCGCCCATCCCGGAGCAGCCGGCCAGCAGGACGAGGGACCCCAGGGCGGCCAACCACGGGGAAAAAGCGCGTGCCGGCCGCGACCTCCGGGCCTGCCAGACTGCGAACATAGGGGCCGGTCTCCGCGACGACGGCGCATCATGTCGCCGCCGGTCTGCGCCTGCAATCGGCATTTTGTCCGCGAATGGTTAACCAAGTGAAAAGCATGACGATTTTTTGCGCCGCCGATGACGGGCGCCGGCCGCGCCGCTAGATTGA
>JBAUOM010000630.1:0-11164 GCA_049579765.1 Xanthobacteraceae bacterium | reverse complement strand
GGCGAGAGGCCTCGAACTCGTTGTTCCCGGCGACGTCGCCGAAACGCCGGGCGAGGGCATCGAGGGCCGCGTGGAGGGCCATCGTGTGATTGTCGGCGGATTCCGCTTCGTAAGCGGGAAAATCTCCCAAGCCGGCCTCTCGCAATTGCGAGAGGATCGGCCAGCCGGCGCGGCCGGGATCGCCGTGGCGATCGACGGAGAGCTCGCCGGTGCCCTGATCCTCGCCGACGAGCTGCGCGTGGGCACGCGAGCTCTGCTCCACAGCCTCAGGGCGTTGGGGGTCGAACGCATCGTGCTGGCCACCGGCGACCGGCGCGATGTGGCCGAGACGATCGCGCGAGGCCTGTCGATAGATGCCGTCAGATCGGAGCTCGGCCCCGACCAGAAGACCCTCGTCGTGTTGTCCGAGCGCAAGCATGGCCCGGTCATGATGATCGGTGACGGCGTCAACGATGCGCCGGCGCTGGCGGCGGCCGACGTGGGCGTCGCGATGGGCGCGAAGGGGGCGGCGGCTTCGGCGGAAGTCGCGGACGTCGTGCTGTTGGTCGATCAGCTCGATCGCATTCTGCCGGCGATGGAGATCGCCCGAAGGTCGCGACTCATTGCGCTGCAAAGCGTGTACGCGGGAATAGGGCTTTCGGTCGCGGGAATGGTCGCCGCCGCGCTCGGTGCCATCTCGCCGGTGCAGGGCGCAGTGCTGCAAGAGCTGATCGACGTCGCTGTCATCCTCAATGCCCTGAGGTCCCTGCGTGACAGAGCCTGAGCGAATCGCTGCGAGCAGCCACCGCTGCCGGCGATATAAAATCGCGTGCCGGTAGGGGTTGCTGCAACGATGACGCCGTCGAGCGCGTCGATCGACAGCAATTGATCTAGATCATGCCGCGGGGCGCTTTGGGCCGCTATCAAACCTGCGCGACCAACGAGAGAGGTGCCATGAGCAAGCCCATCCCCGACAAGGCCGAAGTTGCGGTCGAATATCCCGACAAGCTCTACATCGGAACTTTCGAACGAACCGCGCGGTTCGACGCCCACCTCGACCAGACCGGCATTTCGCTCAGCCTCCACCGCGCCGGGGGGCTCGATGAGCGCAAGTCGGTTCGAATGCACTTCCACTACGCGCTGTTCGCGGACATCCTGCGCGACCTGGCGAAGACGGTCGCCGCCCTGCCGCCGCAAGACACGGCGCACCGGGACGCCCTGCGCGACGGGGCCAAGGCGCTCTATTTCGCGCTCGCGGCTCGCCGCAACGAGGGAGAAAACCTCGCCGAGATGACGCCGGACGAGGAGGTCCTGCTGCTGCATGTCATGGAATAGTTGCCGTGGCTGAGCCTGGAGATACCCGAAACGTAGTCTCTGCGGTGACAAGCGCGCCGAGGGGGTCGGGGCATCGCGAATAGGGCTATTTGCGAATGCGTCATCCGACGGCGCAGCCGCTGGTCACTTGAGACTGAGAATGTAGGCGATGATGTCGGCCCGTTCGTCGGCCTCGAGCAGGATATTGGGCATGGAGCGGTGCGAGCTGTTGAGCGCCGCCGATAGTGCGATCGCGGTCATTCCCGGCACCGAGGCTATGGTTTGGAAACGAGGCGCATCCGCGTTGGGGGATCGGACCTGCTCTTGTCGGACCGCATGACACTGCGCACAGAGTCGCTGCGCCAGCGCGAGACCCCGGCCCGGCCGGCCGATCTCTTGTGTCGCGCCCTGTGCCGGCATGAGCAGCGATGCCACCATTGCCGCCAGCCAAAACCGCGTTCTGCGCATCTCAGTTCTCCCGCCGCATTTCGTCGCTATCGTCTGAACCAGCCACGGAACACTGTTCGCGGTCTTGACGCAAATCAAGGCTATTGCCGATGGGCGGAACGAAGCTCACACCGATCGACGATGGAGCCGTGCCATGAAAGCTGCCGTTCGCCCGGCGGAATCCGGCTACTGACGGCCGGCCGGGCATGCCCTACCGCGTGAACAGTGAGCTTCCGATCTCGGTGCAGCGGCATCTGCCGCCGCATGCCCAGGACATCTATCGCGAGGCCTTCAATCATGCCTTCGCTGCGCATGCCGGCGATCCGCGCCAGGAGGAAGCGGCGCACCGCATCGCCTGGGCCGCGGTCAAACGTTCGTACGTGAAGATCGGAGGCAGTTGGGTCAGCCGGCCGGAGCGCCAATGATGCAGCGCGCGAAGGTCGGCGCGCGCCCCGCCGGGGAGCATCCGGCCAGCCGAACCATTCGCCGCAACCGGCTTGACGTGGATCAAACAGCCACGCGGGAGGCGCGCTAGCCTGACGACGCGCGCAAGGAGTATCGTGATGAAAGCCAAAGATGTAATGACCTCGCCGGTCGTCTCCATCGAGCCGGACGCTTCTGTTTTGCAGGCGGTTCGCATCATGCTGCTACGGCACATCAGCGGATTGCCCGTCATGGACACGGAAGGTCGGCTTGTGGGCATCGTCACAGAAGGCGATTTCCTCCGACGGGCCGAGATCGGAACGCAGCGGCGGCGGCCGCGTTGGCTGGAATATCTGCTTGGCCCGGGCCCGCTGGCGGACGAATACACCCGTTCGCACGGGCGCAAGGTCCACGAGATCATGACAGCCGACCCGCTCACCGTCAGCGAAGACACTCCGCTCGAGGAGATCGTCCGTACGATGGAGAAGCGTCGGATCAAGCGCCTCCCGGTGACGCGCGGGGCCGAGGTCGTCGGGATCATCAGTCGGGCCAATCTCGTTCACGCGCTCGCCGGCCTCGCCCGTGAAGTCAAACCGACCGAGGCGAGCGATCAGGCGATTCGCGAGCGCATCCTGACGGAGTTGGCGGGACAAACGTGGGCGCCGACGGCACTCGTCAATGTCATCGTAAGGGCTGGGGTCGTCGACCTCTGGGGCACGATCACCGACGAGCGGGAGCGCCAGGCGATGATTGTGGCGGCTGAGAACGCGCCGGGGGTGAAGGCGGTAAGGGACCATCTGGTCTGGATCGATGCGGTGTCGGGCATGCTTTATCAATCGGATGAACAGTCGGCACAGGCGAAGGCATCTTGATTCTCGAGGGCGGCGAATGCGCGGATCGGACTACCCCCAGTTCGCTTCCGCGGCCTTCCTCTGGCCGGCGCTGGTCGCCGCGTCCGCAAGCGAGCTCGCGTCCGCGGCGGCGCGGCAGTTCGTGGACCTTGCGGTCGGACAGACGCAGACTGCGCCGCGGACGCCCCGATGGGCAACCCGCAATAAAGTGGCAATGGAGCTGCCCACGGTTCGGCTGCGGCAGTTTTCGGCGGACGCGGCCGGCTTTGCGACCCTGATCTGTGCGCCGTTCGCGCTCCACGGTTCCACGATAACCGATTTCGCGCCTCGCCACAGCCTGGTCGCCGCGCTGCAAGATGCCGGAATCGGGCGCGCTTTCGTTACGGATTGGCGGTCGGCGGGCGCGGACATGCGCTTCCTGTCGATTGATAATTATCTCGCCGACCTCAACGTCCTGGTTGACGAACTCGGCGGGCGGGCAAACCTCATCGGCCTGTGTCAAGGCGGCTGGCTGGCGTTGATCTATGCCGCGCGCTTTCCCGGCAAAATCCGGAAATTAGCGCTGGCGGGGGCTCCGGTGGATATTGCCGCCGGCAGCTCCCGGCTCTCGCAGCTCGCGCGCAACACGCCGAGTGCAGTCTTCCGCGAATTGGTCGATCTCGGCGACGGACGCATCCTGGGGCGGCACGCCCTTCAGTTCTGGGTTCCGAATTCGCCCGACCGAGAAACGATTCGCGGCTTGTTGCAGTCGCCGGCGGCGATGAACTCGGCCGGGTTCCACCGGCTGGAGACGCGCTTTCGCGATTGGTACGCGTGGACCGTCGATCTGCCCGGCACTTATTACCTGCAGGTCGTCGAACACTTGTTCAAGGAAAACCGCCTCGCCACCGGCCGCTTCGTCGCGCTGGGCCGCGCGATCGATCTTAACGACTTGCGTTGCCCTGTTTTCCTCCTTGCCGCACGGGACGACGACGTGGTCGCGCCCGAGCAGATATTTGCGACGGAGCATCTGGTCGATCGTCGGCGGTGCTCGGTCGAGAAAGCCGTGGCGCCGTGCGGCCACCTCGGCCTGTTCATGGGCAGGGAGATCCTCGTCGGCGTCTGGCCGGGCATTGCGCGCTGGCTGTTGCGTCCGGAATGAGTGTGCGGAAAGGCGTGCCTATTTGCGTCAAACACGCCGTCCGAACAGCGCAATGGCCGCGAGCGGGATCAACAGGCCCAGCAGCGCGGCGGTGATCAGCAGAGGACCCAGCTCGGTATAGTGGCCGCGGCTGACCACGAAAATCTCATTAAGGTATTTCGTCTGCAGCTGGCCCGCGACCAGCGCGAGGTTCATCAACGAGGCCATGAGCGCGAACCAGGTCGCACGGTGGCCGGCCGGGGCGTAAAAGGCGATCAGGCTCAGCAGCGGGATC
The DNA here is from genome assembly GCA_049579765.1 of Xanthobacteraceae bacterium. Classification (GTDB taxonomy): domain Bacteria; phylum Pseudomonadota; class Alphaproteobacteria; order Rhizobiales; family Xanthobacteraceae; genus VAZQ01. The sequence continues at coordinate 6,735 of JBAUOM010000630.1, read as the reverse complement.
ATGCTGAGCTGCGCGAACGGCGAAGCCGTCGCGGCATCGATCACGGCGATGGTGCGCGCGCCGAAACCGAACGCCGCCTCCGTCCAATGGCTGAGGCCGTAGAACAGCCCGATATTGGGAAGCGACAGCACTGCACCCGCCACTGCGAGCCAGAACAAGATCTTGGTCACGGAATATTCCGTCAATTGCTTGCTGAACAGCCACATGGCCGCGATGGCGATGATCGCCGCGGTCTGACGCAGCGTGCCGTAGAATGCCTCGTCGAAGTTGAGCTCGTCGAGCGTCCACCAGAAATAGCCGTCGCCGACCGAGGGTGTGGCGCGGAACGCGAAGATGATGATGCTCGTGAACAGAATGGCGCGTCGGGTCCCGGCGTCGAGCTCCTTGGTCACGAAGACCAGCATCGTGCAGATCACGACCATCGACAGCGTGAAGATCAGCTCCTGGCCGTACGGAACGGACCCGAGTGCGAGGATGAGGATTGCCGCGCCGAACGCCGCTCCGCCGCCGAGAATGCGCCAGTCGAGCGGTCGCCGCTCGCTCGTTTCCGATCGGATCAGCAGCACGCCGAGCACCGAAACCGCCGGAACGAGCAAGCCCAGCAGGAATACCGTCGCACGATCGAGCATGCTCGCAAGCCAGCCCGAAAGTCCCGCCACCGCGAGGATGCCGACCGAGAGCGCAAGGCGGCCGATCACCTGCACCATGCCGAGCTCGGCGCGGACCTCCTCCTCCGGGCGGGCGATCCCGGCGGCGTCGCGGCGGGAGACGACCTCGGTCGACATCGCATCGGCTACGACGTCCTGGATGACGGTACCGATGACGACCAGCATGGCGCCTAGGACGTAGAGACGATCGGCGCGGGCGAACGCGATCCATCCGCCTGCGGCGCCGGCCAAGGTCAGCATGCCGCAGGCGGTCGCAGTCGCGCCGATGAGGACATAGGCCTTTCGTTGCGAGCCGAAGACGGGCACGCTGTCGACCAGTTCGCCGAACACCATCTTGACGGTCCAGGGCAAACTAAGCCACACGCCGATTCCCGCCAGTTCGGCAGGACTCAGTGTCAACCGCTCCTTGATCCACATGTCGCGGCTGACGTCGATGATCCCAAGCGCTCCATAGGCGAAGTAGATCATCACCAGCGGTAGATAGGCCAAGCGAAAGCCCAGGATCGGCCGGAGCAATGCCGATAGCCAGAACGAGCCGGTCTTCTCGGCCGAACGCCGCGCGGCTTGAGAGGCTCCTGCAGGGCTGACGGGCTGATCCATTGAGCGGCAACGCGGCAACGTTCCGGAGGTTCGCGCTTGCACGACTCCAGGGGCAGTGATGACGTCCCCCGCCACGATGGCGTGGGACCCGCCATGTCCGAGCAGTGCGCGGAATACCGGCGTTCCGCCCCCCGGATGGCTAGCTAGTGCGAGAGCAACGTCCAGGTGAAGGGGCGGGCCAGCACGGTCTTGGTCGCACCGCCGAGAATGAACTCCCGCAGTTTGGAGTGACCGTAGGCGCCCATCACCAGCAAGTCCACATGGCGCTCGGTGGCATATGCTTCCAGCACATCGCCGATGGCGCGGCCTTTGGCCTCGACCTTGTCAAAGGTTACATCCAGGCCGTGCCGAGCCAGGTGCTTGCACAGTTCGACGCCCGAGCCGGGTTTACCCAGGCGCTTCTCGTCCACGACGGTGACGACATAAACCCGCTTTGCGGACCGCAGCATGGGCAGCGCGTCGGCGACGGCTCTCGCCGCCGGTCGGCTGTGGTCCCACGCGACGGCAGCCACCTCGACGGATGAGGGCAGTTGCCGCGTCGTGGCTTGCGGCAACAGCAGCACCGGGCGCCCCGACTCGAACACGAGCGCCTCGATGAGACGCCGCTGCTCCTGCTGCTCTTCCGCGCTGAGGGGAAAAATGCACAGATCTCTTAGCCTCGCATGATCGACGAGGATGTCGGCGACCGCGCCCGGCGCACAATGCTCGATCACATGCTCATAGGTGACGTTGCGGCGCATCGGACCTTGACGCGCGCAGGCGGCGTCGAAGGCGGCGATCAGATCGCGCGCATTGGAAGCGGTCTTCTTGCGTTCGGCCGCGAGAATGCCGCCGAGCTCGGGTGGATGCGCATAGAGGCCCACCGGCAGCCGGATATCCAGCTCGAATGTCAAGCCCAAGACGTGCGCGCCGAGCCCGGCGGCCAAGGCCACGGCGCGTTCGACGCTGTCCGCAGCTGTCGCCGTCGGATAGCTGAGCATTGGAAAGAGAATGTCTCGGATCGGCATCTGGGCGTGCTCCTCGGCGCGGGTAAATTCAATTGTCGATCGGATGTCTGATGGAACGGCGGGTTGCCTTGATGTGAATCAAGCACGGAGCGGCGTCGCAGCTGCCGCGTCTTGCGGGGGCTGCGATCGAGCGAGCGGCCACCGGGCCGCCCCGCGTGCCATCACCCCCGTCCCCGAACCAGAGCAGGCGTCGCCTCGACCACATTGCTTTCTCCTAAACCTAGCGTCGGCGGACATCGGGCGGCAACCCCAGCGACGCGGAGCAAGAACCGAGATGCGACCGGCCCGACGGCAGGCATTCGGCGCGGGCAGCGGTTCAATGGGACAGCATGCAGCACACCGGACTCGATGCCAGCATTTCGTCGGTGACCCCGCCGAAGATCCACTCGCCGAGACGGCTGTGTCCATAGCCGCCGGCCACAATCAGGTCTGCCTTCTCGGCGCGCACCAGTTCGAACAGCTCGGCTGCAACCGGGCCGCGCGCGCGACGCCAGACCTCGTCGGCGACGATGACCCGGTGGCGCTCGAGATAGCGCGCCACGTCGGCGAGATTCCTCTTGTCCTGCGACTTCGTTTGCTCTTCGCCGAGCTCGACCACCAGCACCTGCTTGGCCTGCCGCAACAGCGGAAGTGCATCGCGGACCGCGCGCCGGCACTCGCGCGTGTCCTTGCAGGCGACAACGACGCGCTCTATCGGCAGTGAAGCGGCGCCGTCCGGCACCACCAGGACGGGCCGGCCCGCCTGCAACACAATGAGGCCGGGCTCTGCCAGGTCGGCGTCGCGCGTGCGCCGGGGTCCGGTGATGACCAGGTCGGCGGCCCTTGCCTCCCGCGCCACCAGCTCTGAGGGCAATTCCAGGGCCATGCGCCATTCGATCTGCCGGAGATTCTGGCCCCGGGCGCGGAAGCGCTTGCCGATCTCGTCGAGACGCGCCGTCAGCCGGCGGCGATCGCGTTCGCTCGGCTCACCGAACACGGCAAGGCCGCCGGCAACGAAGGCGGGCCGCAACGCCAGGCCCGCAATTCCGATGAGTGCCGCCTGAAAGCGCTCGGCAAGCTCGAGCGCCAGCTGCACTCTGCATTCACAGTCGCGTTCAACGTCGAGGTGCACCATCATCGCCGCGAAGGACATCGCCCGTTCCTGATCCATCCGAGAGGGAGTTTCGCAAGCTCCCCACCTACAGCTCCGGTCAGGTCAAAAAGCAATCTCTGTAGGGCAGTGATGGCTTCTCAACGCTCTTGTATCGATTTGAGATAAGCGAGGATCGCCCCCACGTCCTCGGCCGGGAAGGCGAATTCGGGCATGTCGGGATGGCCGACCGAGATGCCTTCTGCCAAGGCTTCCGCCAGACCGTCGATCGAATACTTGCGCGAAAGGGTTCGAAACGGCGGGGCGGAGGCGTGGGGGCTGGCGCCGGCAGTGCCGGTGGCGTGGCAGCGGGCGCAATTTCTCGTCAGCAGGGTCTCGCCGCGCGCGAGCAGCGCGGCGTTTTCCTGCGCCAAAGCCGCGGCTGGCGTCAGCATGGCTGCCGTGACCGAGGCGAGCAGGAACCGGCGGGGGAGGCGGATGGGCATGCCAATCTAGCTCCGGGCGAGACCGATCACGTCGTGAATCTTCTCGATCAGCGCATTCCCGAGCAGGGGCTTTTCCACGATGGGGACGCCCGCCTTCTGGGCCCGCCCGCGCAGCGACGGACTGGGATGGCTGGTGATCAGGATCGCCGGCGCCGCGACGTGCCGGGCGCGCAGCGTCGCGATCAGCTCAAGCCCATTCATCCCCGGCATATTCTGGTCGACGACGAGACAGCTGCAGAGCGCCAAGTCGTCCGCGTTCAACAGCCCGGCGCCGGTCGCGTAGCTGCGCACCGCAAAGCCCTCGATCTCGAGCGCGAACTGGAGCGAGCTACGGACGGCGAGGTCATCGTCGACGACGATGACGACAAATCCGGGAATCTTAGCGCCTCCGTCTTGAGCCATAGGCCCTTGTCCGCCTTCGGGCTTGCATGATTGAACCTGCATCAAGCAGGCAAAGGGAGGCTGCCGCTTTGATTTGGCTCAAATCCGCCGGCGCAAAGCCGAGGCGAGCTCGCGGGAGTGGCGCACCGTCAAGGCGCCGGCGGCCGTCCGGAGCCGGGACCGAGAATGTCGGCGATGAGGGCCATGCGCACGAGATGGGACAAGCTCGCCGCCTGCATCTTGGTCATGAGATTGGCCCGATAGATCTCGATGGTGCGCGGGCTGATCCCGAGGTCATAGGCGATCTGCTTGTTGGCGTGCCCAGCCACCAGGCCCTCCAGCACGTCGCGCTCACGGTGCGACAGGCTCGCCAGCCGAGCCTCGATCTCGCTGCGTTCCGCCGCGCGCCTCTGGTCCTGATCGAGGTGATTAAGTGCAGACCGCACGGACGCCAATAGCACCTCATCGTCGAAGGGCTTTTCCAGAAAATCGAGGGCCCCGATTTTCATCGCTTCCACTGCCAGCGGAACGTCGCCGTGACCGGTAATGACGATCACCGGGATGCCGAGCTTGAGCTCGCGCAGCCGTCGCAGGAGCTCGACGCCGCTGAGCTCCGGCATTCTCACATCCGTGATGACGCAGCCGGCCGTGATCTTGCGCGCAACGTTCAGAAATGCCACGGCCGATTCGTAGGTCTGCACCTCCATGCCGACCGACGCCAGCAGGAAGGCCAGCGATTCCCGCATGGCCACATCGTCGTCGATGACGTGCACGACAGCCGTGTCAGACGGCATCGCGGAAATCCTCCTGCGTCACGGCCCGCAGCGTGAAGCGGAAGACTGTCCCGCCGTCGGGATTGGGCTCCACGTCGATCTGTCCGCCGTGGGCCTCGACGATGGTGCGGGAGATCGACAAGCCGACGCCCATGCCGTGGCGTTTGTTGGTGACGAAAGGCTGGAACAGCTGCGACATCATTTCCGGTGCGATCCCGGAGCCGGTGTCGGCGACGCTGATGGTGATCATCCCGTCCTTGCCGAATGCGGTCGAGACGGCAAGTTCGCGTCTTTGCGACGACTCCATGGCCTCCACGGCATTGCGCAGCAGATTGAGCAGAACCTGCTGTATCTGCACCTTGTCGGCGAGCACGAGATCTATGGTCGGATCGAACTGAAATTGCACGCGAACGCCTTGATCCTTGGCGCCGACCAGGGCCAAGGCGCTCGCTTCCTCGACCAGCTTCTTGACGCTTTCGACCCGGCGTTCGCTCTCGCCGCGTGCCACGAAATCGCGCAACCGGCGGATGATCTGTCCGGCGCGCAAGGCCTGCTCGGCTGCCTTGTCCATGGCGGTGCGCAGCAACGCGGAGCGATCGTCGGTGCTGTCCTCGAGCAGCCGCCGTGAGCCCTTCATGTAGTTCGCGATGGCGGAGAGCGGCTGGTTGAGCTCGTGCGCCAGCGCGGAGGCCATCTCGCCCATGGCGGTCAAGCGCGAGATATGCACGAGCTCGGACTGCAGCTCATGCAGCCTCGCCTCGGTCTCCTGCCGCTCGGTCAGGTCGCGGATGAAGCCTGTAAAGAAGCGTTGGTTGCTCGAGCGCATTTCTCCGACGGCGAGCTCCATCGGAAAGGTCGAGCCGTCCTTGCGTTCGCCGACGACCAGGCGCCCGATCCCGATGATGCGCCGCTCGCCAGTGCGCAGATAGCGCTGGATGTAGCCATCGTGATTCTCGCGGTACGACGACGGCATCATCATCTTGATGTTCTTTCCCGTCACCTCGGCCGCCGTGTGTCCGAACAGGCGCTCCGCGGCCGAGCTGAACGACTGTATGATCCCGCGCTCGTCGATCACGATCATCGCGTCGGGCACGGTGTCCAGGATCGATGTGAGATGAGCCTCGCGCGCGAGAGCCTCGCGCGCGCTCATAGCCGCGCGCATGCGATTGCGCTGCAATTGTTCTCCACCCCAGGCGATGCCCACCCCGATCAGCACGAATGCTACGGTGCTCGCGACGTCCGTGGCCGAGACCTCGGAAGCCCGGGTGACGAAGCCCAGCAGGGCGCCGAGAGCGGTCGCGGCCAGCCCGGGCCCCCATCCGCCGAGGCCCGCGGCCACCAGGACGGCCGGCACGAACAGCAAATATGGCGAATGATCATGCAACACCGGCGCGAGCGCCGTCTTCGCCAGCCAAGCCACGGCCACGGCCAGCAGCGCTGCGCCGTAGAGCAACAGATATTGTCGCGAAAAAAGCCAGCGTTTGACGGGGCTTGCGGATCTTCCCCCGAATAGCTCGGCCGATTCCGCCAAAAACGTCCTCATCGTTGGCCTTCGCCGCGGTTTTGCAACTCCGGGATGCCCCTTAGGGACATTATCTGAATTTTCCGGCCGTGCGTCGCCCGCTACCAATCCCGCATCAAATCACGGAGGTCGCGAGCCATGCTGACGCAGACGACGAGCCGGGTCGGCTCCTTCAAACAGCCAAGGATAGCACTTCGTCAAGCGCCATC
>JBAUOM010000629.1:0-3978 GCA_049579765.1 Xanthobacteraceae bacterium | reverse complement strand
CTCCCTCGCCGCCTGGGGGGTGATCCGTCCGTGCCGCACCGGCCACAAGGTCGGTCCGCTCGTCGCCGACGACCGTGCCGGCGCCGAGGCGGTGCTGGCGGCGCTCATTGCGGCCGTGGGCGGCGGCGAGGTCTTTCTCGACGTTCCCAGCGTCAATCGCGACGCGGTTGCGCTGGCGCAAGGGCTGGGGCTCGCCCCCGTATTCGAAACCGCGCGCATGTATACCGGGCCGATCCGTCCCGTGCGCCTCGAGCGGGTGTTCGGCGTCACCACCTTCGAGCTGGGGTGACGCGGCGGCCTGCGCCGAAACGACACGGCGCGCGCTCTGGTTTTGCTGGTCGCGCTCGGCGAAAGTGTGCCGCCAGCCGTTCCGCCGGCGTCATGGCTGTTCGATCATGCCGTCCGATCAAGGAGGGTGAACATGCCGCATCCCGCTCGCGCAGGCTTTTGCGCATGCATGGTCGTCGCCGCTTCCATCACGCTCGCTGCTCCCGGTGCGGCGGAGGGGGTCGCCGATTTCTACAAGGACAAGACCGTCGCGATCGTGATGGGGACCGGACCGGGCGGCAGCTACGATCTCTACGGCCGCACCATCGCCGAGCATCTCGGCCACCACATTCCCGGCCAACCCACGGTCATCGTCGAGCACATGCCGGGCGCCGGCGGCGTCATCGCCGGCAACCACATCTACAGCCTGGCGCCGCAGGACGGCACCCGGATCCTGCTCTCGCACGCCCTGCCGCTTTCCGAGAAGCTGCAGCCGAGCGACAAGATCCGCTTCGAGACGCGCAAGTTTCAATGGCTCGGCGCCTACGACGCCATCGCCCAGGCGATGACGCTCTGGCACACCGCCGCGGCGCGCACGGTCGAGGAGCTCAAGGTCAGGGACCTGGTCATCGGCTCGTTCAACAACACCCACCTCACCTATCAGTGGGCGATGCTGCTCAAGACCGTGCTCAACGCCAACTACAAGGTCATCACCGGCTATCGCAGCGGCAACGACTTGAACCTGGCGATGGAACGCGGCGAAATCGACGGCTGGACCGCATCCTGGGAAAACCTCATCGGCACCCGTCCGCAATGGCTCGCCGAGAAGAAAGTGAACCTGCTGGTGCAGTTCACGCTCGAGCGGCAGGCCGAACTGCCGGACGTGCCGACGCTGATCGAGCTTGCCGCGCCCGGCCAGAAGGACGTGGCGGAATTCCTCACCTCCGGCACGCCGATCGCGCGCGCCATGGCGGTGGGCCCGGGCGTGCCGGCGGATCGCACCGCCGCGCTGCGCGCGGCGTTCGATGCGCTCATGCTCGATCCGCAATTTCTCGCCGATGCCAAGAAACGCAGGCTCGACATCCATCCGCGCAACGCGGCCAACACCCAGGCGCTGGTGGACACGATCGTTTCCGCCTCGCCCGAACTGGTGGCGCGGGTCAAGAAGGCGATCGGCCAAGATGATGGCGGGCGGCCGTAGCAGCGCACGCAGCTTGCTGGCTTAGGTGCGCGGCGGTAAAGTTGTCTCGTCGTCGCAAAATGTTGTCACCGACCTGCGATCACGATGAAACGATCTGGCGCAGTTTCCATCGCCTACGGCTTCAGCCTCCTGTCGGCGCTGGCTCTGGCTTCTGCTCATTCCTCCGCCCACGCTCAATCCGCCGATCTCGTCCTGTGCGACCGGCTCGCCGCCGACCCCACCGATCCGGACAAGCCGGCGGACGTCAAAGGCGCGGCTGACATCGCGCAGTCCGACATCGCGACAGCCATCAAATTTTGCAGGATCGCGGCGGCTTCGTCGCGCCGGGCGCTCTATCAGCTCGGTCGTGCCTACGCGGCCAATCAACAATTGCCAGAAGCCGTGAACGCCTATCGCAAGGCAGCCGACAGGGGGAGCACGTCCGCCATGGTCGAGCTCGGCGTGCTGCTCGCGACCGGGTCAGGCGTTGCCAAGGACGAAGCCCAGGCGCGCAAGCTGTTCGAGCGCGCCGTCGAGGGGGGAAATCCGCGCGGCGCAACCAACCTCGCGGCCCTCTCCGAGGCGGGCGCCGCACCGCCCGATCCCGTCAAGGCCAGAGCCTTGCTTGTGAAAGCGGCGGAGAAGAATTCAGCCGAAGCGCAGTATCAGCTCGGCTTGATGACGGCGGACGGCATCGGCGGCCCGCAGGACGATGTCGCCGCGCGGGCGTTGTTTGAAAAGGCGGCCGCGCAGGGTCACCCCGGCGCATTGGAGCGGATGGGCGCGTTCGCGCAGAGCGGGCGAGGCGGACCGCAGGATCAAAGCGCCGCCAAAGCGTATTACGAGAAAGCTGCAGCGCTCGGCAATGACGATGCGAAGGCCGCTCTCAAGCGCGCGGAGTGTCCGATCGTGATCAAGGACAAGCGCGGAAACGTCGTGACCCATCTCTGCTTCTAGCAGGGTCGCTGTTGGCGCAGCGCGGGCCTATTCCTGCTTGCCGCCGATCTGCTTGAGCTTGGCGAAGACGGCGTCGACGTCGAGCTCGTCGGCGGGCTTCTTCTGCTCCTCGGCCTCGGGCTCGCGCCGGGCCGTGGTTTCCGAGGCCGGCAGCAGCGTGGCGCCCTGGGCTTCGGCCTCGACGGGCTTCTCCTTGGAGGCGCGGTGCACCTCGAGATCGAGATCGATCTGCGAACACAGACCGAGCGTGACCGGATCCATCGGCTGCAGGTTCGACGCGTTCCAGTGGGTGCGCTCGCGGATCGCCTGGATCGTCGACTTGGTGGTGCCGACGAGGCGCATGATCTGGCTGTCCTTGAGCTCGGGATGATTGCGCACCAGCCAGAGGATGGCGTTCGGGCGGTCCTGGCGGCGCGATACCGGGGTGTAGCGCGGACCCTTCTTCTTCTTGGCCTCGGGCAGGCGGACCTTGGGCTCAAGCAGTCGCAGCCGGTAGTCCGGGTCGCCGACCGCCTTCTCGATCTCCTCGCGGCTGAGCTGGCCGGTGAGGACGGGATCGAGGCCCTTGATGCCCTGCGCCGCGTCGCCGTCCGCGATCGCCTTCACCTCGAGCGGGTGAAGCTTGCAGAACTCGGCAACCTGATCGAAGGAGAGCGCGGTGTTCTCCACGAGCCACACGGCGGTTGCTTTGGGCATCAGCGGTGCTGCTACCATGGTAAATCTCCTCTGCGCTCCGCCCGCCCTCGGAAGGCGAAGCCTGGGTGTCATCGATGATGACGGAAGTGACGGAAATATAGGCACTCCACCCGGCCCGGCGCAATGGCAAAGCCGAGACTTACCCAAGCGTCGGGTCGAGCACGATCTTGCCCGCGGATTCGCCGGATTCCACCAGCCGGTGGGCCTCGGCGGCGCGCGACAGCGGTAGAATCCGCTCGATCTGCGTGCGGACCTTGCCGTCGGCCGCGGCGGCGAAACAGTTCGGCAGGTCGGGCGCGTGATATCCGGGGGTGCCCTTGATGGTGATGCGCTTGTGATAGAGGTGGGAGAAGTCGATCGTGACGTTCGGCCCGGCATGGGCGCCGGCGGTCACCAGCCGGCCGTCGAGCCCGATGGTGCGGAAGGCCGCGGGCAGCACCTTCGGGTTGGCGATGTTGTCATAGAGCACGTCGACGCCCTTGCCGCCGGTGAACGCCATCACCTCCGCCTGCAGGTCGTGCGCCTCGTAGTTGACGGCGCAATCGGCGCCGAGCTCAAGCCCCATCTTCACCCGCTCCTCGGACCCGGCGGCGGCGATGACCTTGGCGCCGATCACGTTCTTGGCGATCTGGATGCCGATCGAACCGAGATTGCCGCCGGCGCCCATGATCAGCACGGTCTCGCCGGCTTTGAGCTTTGCGACGTTGAACAACAGGTTCCAGGCGGTCGGCACGTGGCGCATCACCACGGCGGCGTGGTGGAAGTCGAGCCGGTCGGGAAGCGCGACCGCGGCGCAGGCCGGCACCGCGACCAGCTCGGCGAAGCCGCCCGGCCGCTTGATGCCCATCATCCCGGTCGGGCCGCTATAGCCCGCGCCG
>JBAUOM010000628.1:0-2321 GCA_049579765.1 Xanthobacteraceae bacterium | reverse complement strand
CTACCTGCGCCAATCGATTGTCGACCCGGATGACGCCCCCGGGTTGAAAGTTGCGCTCGAGCTGCAACGAGACTCCGGAAAACAAGCCGGCCATGGTCGACTGCGCCGCGAGCCCGATGACCGCCGTGATCACCGCCGAGGTCGTGAGCAGGGCCGTGATGTTGAAGTCGAGCCCGTACTTCAGGATCACCGCCGCTGCCCCCACGCCGAGAACGGCATGGACGACGATCCGCATCAGCGCGGTCGACGGAACGCCCCACACCCGTTCGATCAGCCCGTCGATCAACGCCAGTCCGAGAAGCCGCACGACCGCGATGCCGCTGAGCACGAACGCCGAAACGCGCGCCACCTCCAGGATCACCGGATTTGATCCGCTCGGATCGTTGGCGGTGATCGAGTAGGCGAACCAGGCCAGGACCGTGGCCGCCAGCAGGGCCAGCTCGCGCGTGAAGGTCATCTGCCCACCCTAGGCCTGATGTGAGTGGCGGTTCTGCTCGGCGTGTCCGAGCGCCAGCACCAGGCTGCGGTGCAGGCGATTGATCGCGCGCGCCAGCGTGCGGAACTCTGCCGATCCTTGGGGCGTGAGCTCCTCCGCGCCATGCTCGCCGGTGCTCAGCCGGTCCGCCTGCTCGGCCAATTGCTGGACCGGTGTCGCTACGGCCCAGCGAACGACGACGACAACGACGATGAGGGCGATGATCAGCACGCAGCCCAAGGCGATGAGGAACCAAAAGACATTTGAAAGCGCGATCGCCAGCCGCTCCGATTTCGGCACCAAGATGAACTTCGCGCCGATGACTTCGTCCTGCTTCCAGCCGAAACCATGCGTGGGACCGTAGCTCGCAAGCATTGCTGCGGGGGCGTTCTTGGGGTCGCCGTGGCAGGTCAGGCAGGCGGGGTCGGAGATCCGAACGGGCTGCGCGATGTACAGAAACGTCCGCGTCTGCTCGTCGCGCTCGCCAGAGAGCTCGTTGAGGCCGGCGTCCTCCCGGAACCGCTGGATGACGTCGGACTCCCAGGCGCGCGGGAGATCGTCGAGATTGGTCGGATTGAGCGCGGTCTCGCGATAGGTATATTCGGCGAACGCCGCATTGAAGCGCTTCATGATGGTCTGGGTGGCAAACGAGGGCACGCTCTCGGCGTGGAAATCGTCGTCTGAGCGTGTGGACAGCAGCGGCGTGATGCGCTCGGAGGTGTAGTTGCGCGCGGCGGTCGCAGCCGCCAGCATCATGCGCGCCTCGCGCACGGCCTCTCGTTCGGCCTGCATCAAGGCGCCGCGATAGAAGATCACCGCGACGATGACAAAGCTTGCAAGAAACGTGAGCCCGAGCGTAATGGCGAACGTGTTCTGTAGACGCATAGGCTTGCCTGATTCCTCAACGCTCGCCCCCATGCAGGAGTTGATTGCTTACCATGCGATGTCGGCTTTTGTCTGCATGCCCGCTCACCGGGGTCGCCGGCCGCCGGTGCCGCGGGGCCCGCGGCTGATCGCACTAACGAAAGGCGCATTGGGCTCGGCAACATGACGCCGAGCGGGTCATTTCAGCCCGGCGGCGTCGAGGATGGCGTCGGTCGCGGTGAGCCAGACCTGATCATCCTTCTTGAGACGAGAGAGAACACGCCGCAAGGCGGCCGCCCCATCGGGCGTGCCGATCACGAAAGGATGGATCCCGATGACCACCGTGGTCGCCTCGCGCGCCGGGTCGGCGCGGGCCTCGCTGGCCAGCTCGAGCACGTAATCGAGCCATAGGGTCTCGATCTCCGTCGGCGTCTTCATCCGTGCCAGATGCTGGCCCATGTCGACGGTGACGACCGGATAGGGCAGCAGAACCAGCGACCCGTCCGGGGTCTTCAAGCGCGAAATGATGTCGGAATCCATCTGGTCGAGGTTGTAGGTGATGCCCTCGGCCGCCATCGCCTGCATCGTGTCGCCGTTGGAATAGACGCTCGGACTGGACCAGCCGGTAGGCTTGACGCCGGTCGCGGCGGCGATCAGGTCCAGCGTTCGACGGATATAGGCTTTCTGTTCGGCAAGCCCGCGCCCGAGCGGCAGCATGTGGCTGGTATTGTTCATGCCATGGGCGATGATCGGCGCCTTCGGCTGCGCGGCGCGGAACTCCTTCCATACCGATGCGTACTTACCGGGAAATTCCGCGTTCAAGACGATGCTGAGCGGGACATCGAGCTCCTTGAACAGCCGGCCGACGCGCGGGATGCCCCAGTCGATCGCGTATTGGCGGAACGCCTCGTTCACGAGGTCCGGGTTGCGGGTCGCGAGGTCCGGGCGGAACACCGGGCCCTGGCCGAAGCCGAACTCCTCG
>JBAUOM010000627.1:0-2145 GCA_049579765.1 Xanthobacteraceae bacterium | reverse complement strand
TTCCGTCGCGCTCGTAAGGCGCGACACCACGTTTGCGAGACGCGGCCGTCCGGGGCAAACCGGAACGGGCCTCGCGGCGCTCCACCTGGCGGTTTTGGGCCCGCTCCGCGCCATCCGGCTCCGCAGTTGCCTGCGGCTCCCGTTGCGCGGGCGACCTTCGCTGCCGGGTGTCGCGCCCGGTCGGCCGAAGGTCCCGAACCTCGCACGGGTTACGAGCCGCGGCCGGGACGCCACTCCCCGCTCCGCCTTCAGGATCGTCTCCGGAGACGCCCCTCGATGAGCGAGGATGAGGCCATCTACCACAGACGCGATACGTAGTCAATAGCGATAAGTAGTCCATATCGTAGTTGCTACGTAGTCCACGCCCGGGTATGGGCTTCAACGGCGTTCGCGCCGAGCGACGGCCGTGTCAATGACAACGGCCCTGCCCCGCTCGCGGCCGCGCGGCCGCGCGAGCAATGCCGCGGCCGATGGCTTGACGCCGGGGGGCGCTTCGATAAACCCACACCGGCATCCGCGGACCGTCCGGTCCCGGCAAGGACGAGGACCGGCCATGACCGACCGCATTCCGGGTTTTGCCACGCTTGCGATTCATGCCGGGGCGCAACCCGATCCGACCACCGGCGCGCGCGCCACGCCGATCTATCAGACCACGTCGTTCGTGTTCGAGGACGTCGACCACGCCGCCTCGCTGTTCGGCCTGCAGACCTTCGGCAACATCTATACGCGCATCGGCAATCCGACCAACGCGGTGCTGGAGGAACGCGTCGCCGCGCTCGAGGGCGGCACCGCCGGGCTCGCCGTCGCCTCCGGGCACGCCGCGCAGGTGGTCGCGATGCATTGCCTGATGCAGCCGGGCGATGAGTTCGTCGCCGCCAAGAAGCTCTACGGCGGCTCGATCAACCAGTTCAACCACGCGTTCAAGAACTTCGACTGGCGCGTGGTGTGGGCCGACCCCGACGATATCGGCAGCTTCGAGCGCGCCGTCGGGGCGAAGACCAAGGCCGTGTTCATCGAGTCGATCGCCAATCCAGGCGGCGTCATCACCGACATCGAGGCGATCGCCGACATCGCCAAGCGCGCCGGCGTGCCGCTCATCGTCGACAACACGCTGGCGACGCCCTATCTCTGCAAGCCGATCGACTACGGCGCGGACATCGTGGTGCATTCGCTCACGAAATTCCTCGGCGGCCACGGCAACTCGATCGGCGGCCTCATCGTCGACGCCGGCACCTTCAACTGGTCGCGCGACAAGCGCTATCCGATGCTGTCGGAGCCGCGGCCGGAGTACCACGGCATCGTGCTGCACGAGACCTTCGGCAATTTCGCCTTCGCCATCGCCTGCCGCGTGCTGGCCCTGCGCGACCTCGGGCCGGCGCTCTCGCCGTTCAACGCCTTCCTCATCCTTACCGGCATCGAGACGCTGCCGCTGCGCATGCAGCGCCACTGCGACAACGCGCTCGCGGCCGCGCAGTGGCTCGCCGGGCACCGGCAGGTGGCGTGGGTGAGCTATCCCGGGCTGACCAGGGACCGCTATCACAACCTCGCGCGCAAATACGTGCCGATGGGCGCGGGCTCGGTCTTCACCTTCGGCCTCAAAGGCGGCTACGACGCCGGGGTCAAGCTCGTGTCCAACGTCAAGCTGTTCTCGCATCTCGCCAATATCGGCGACACCCGCTCGCTGATCATTCACCCCGCCTCGACCACGCACCGCCAGCTCACCGACGCACAGAAAGTCCAGGCCGGCGCCGGGCCCGACGTCGTGCGTCTCTCCATCGGGCTGGAGGACAAGGACGACATCATCGCCGACCTCGAGCAGGGGCTGGCGGCGTAGCATCGCGGTGCGGGCGTAGCCCGCATGGAGCGAACGGGCCCGCGCGAAGCGCGGCCGATGACAGGCTCCGCGCAATGCGGGGCGATCTCACCGCGGCGCGAGCACCCGGATTTCGCTTCGCTCCATCCGGGCTACGAAGTTGATGCCGCGCTGCGCCCGGGACACACCGCGATATTAGGCTTTGCGCAGCGTGCGGGCGACGTAGTCGCGGATGCGCGCGAGCGTTTCCGGCGCCGTCCAGATCTCGGTGACCGCGGCCTCCATCTCCGCGCGCCCCAGCCGCGCCAAGGCCGGACCGCGGATCTGCCGCT
>JBAUOM010000626.1:0-2411 GCA_049579765.1 Xanthobacteraceae bacterium | reverse complement strand
GTATCGGGGACCCTGATCGGCTGGACCGTTGCAAACGTGCCGCTCGAGAGCCTGACTTTCGGCGACTGGCTGCGCTCGCTCGGCTGGGCCGCGGTCGCGCTGGCCTCTCCGCTCGTCGCGGGTGCCGTCCTGGCAACGAGAACGCGCATGCCGAGTTTCGCGCAGATGCTTGGCCGCCGTCCGCAACGCCCGCGCGACCTTCTTGTGCTGTCGCTCGGCCTCGTCCTCCTGGCGGTCGCCGTGCTTTCGGTGCAGGCCGCGCTCGGCCTGGTGTTCGACGGGCGCTACCGGGACTTTCCGTTCGCGCCGCTGACCGGCGCCGTGGTTCCGCTTCTGCTGATCGCCAGGTGGAAACGGCGGTTGAACGCGCCGGCGGCGGAGACCGCGATGGCGGTCACGCTGGCGGCGTCGGCCGTCTACATCGTCCTCAACGAAGGCTTCGCCAACTGGCAGGCGCTCTGGTTCTGCGCTTCCCTGCTCGTGCTCGCCTTTACTCTGATGCAGGCGCGGGACGTGCCAGACTGAGGATGAGCAGCGCCGCCGCGATGCCGGCGAGGTCGGCATTGTGCAGCACCAACCCGAACGCCGCGGCGGCGAGCCCGAGGGCGGCCAGCAGGAGCGACGGACGGACGAGATTGAGCACGGCCGCGCCGAGCGCCACCCAGCCGAACACTGCATGATTGTACAAGGTGATCACGAGCCGGAACGTCGCGCACAGCCAGGTGTCGAGACCGGCCTGGCAGGCGAGCGACACCTGCGCATATTCGATCGCGAGATAGCGCAGATAGAGCGCTTCTCCGAGCGCCAGCAGGCCGATGAGCAGCAACCAGTTGGTCTGCCGCGCAGTGGGAAGAAAGAGCCGGGACTGCATGGGCCACGGCACTATGCCGCGCCCGCCGATCCGGCACAACCGGCGAAGCTCCCGAGTGCCGCGCCTCCGGCGGCGACGGACCGGAGCGGACGGGTGGGCAACCGATCTTGCTCCGCCCGCGCATTCCGCTTTCCGGCCGGGGCGCACTCGGATATGACGGCGGCGGCCAAAACGCGCCTCGGAGGACATTGATTGACGAGGGAAAGGACTTGCCTCGCGATCGTGCTCGCTGCTGGCGAGGGCACGCGCATGCGCTCGGCGCGGCCGAAGGTGCTGCGCACGATAGCCGGCCGATCGCTGCTCGCTCATGTGCTCGACGCGGTGTGCCAGGCCGGCGGCGCGATGACCGCGGTGGTGGTCG
Organism: Xanthobacteraceae bacterium; assembly: GCA_049579765.1. Lineage (GTDB taxonomy): Bacteria > Pseudomonadota > Alphaproteobacteria > Rhizobiales > Xanthobacteraceae > VAZQ01. The sequence goes on along the minus strand of JBAUOM010000626.1, from coordinate 1,179 downwards.
GGGCGGGCGGCGACGCGGTGGCGGCCGAGGCCAAAAGAGCGGTGCCCGGTGCCGAGATCTTCGAGCAGGCGGAGCGGCGTGGAACCGCGCACGCCGTGATGGCGGCAAAGGCCGCGATCGTGCGTGCCCCCGACGACGTGCTGGTGATCTTGGGGGACACCCCGCTCATCCGTCCGCAGACGTTGACCCGCATGCGCCAAGGCCTCGCCGAAGGCGCGGCGATCGTCGTGCTTGGGTTCCGGCCGGTCGATCCTTCGGGGTACGGGCGGCTCGTGCTCGAAGGCGACGAACTCGTCGCCATCCGCGAGGAGCTCGATGCCAACCCGGCAGAGCGCTCGATCGGGCTGTGCAACGGCGGCCTGATGGCGTTCGCCGGTCCGACGGCGCTGGCGATCCTGGAACGGATCGGCAATGATAACCGCAAGGGCGAATACTATCTGACCGATGCCGTCGCCGTCGCCCGCACCATGGGCTGCAAAGCGATCGTGATCGAGACCGAGGAGGACGACGTGCGCGGCATCAACACCAACGCGCAACTCGCGGAAACCGAAGCCGTGCTGCAGCAACGGCTGCGCCGGGCCGCGATGAAGGCGGGCGTCACGCTGGTCGCGCCGGAGACGGTTTTTCTGTCGTCGGACACCAAGTTCGGGCGGGACGTGGTCGTGGAGCCCTTTGTCGTTTTCGGACCGGGGGTGACGGTGGAGGACAATGCGGTCATCCGCTCGTTCTCGCATCTCGACCGCGCATATGTGGGAAAGGGCGCGCGGGTGGGACCCTATGCACGGCTGCGCCCGGGTGCGCGGCTCGAGGACGACGTGCATATCGGCAATTTCGTCGAGGTGAAGGAAGCCGTGATCGAGGCCGGGGCCAAGGCCAATCATCTGAGCTATATCGGCGACGCGACCGTCGGCGCCGGTGCCAATGTCGGCGCCGGCACCATCACCTGCAACTACGATGGCGTCGGCAAGTACCGCACGGAAATCGGCAAGAACGCGTTCATCGGGTCGAATTCGGCACTGGTCGCGCCGGTGAAGGTCGGCGAGGGCGCCTATGTCGCCTCGGGCTCGGTCATCACCCACGACGTGCCGCCCGACGCACTGGCGGTCGGACGCGCGCGGCAGGCCATTAGGCAAGGCTGGGCGCGTCGCCGGCGCGAGCTCGCGCCGGCGACGCGCCCAG
>JBAUOM010000625.1:0-18003 GCA_049579765.1 Xanthobacteraceae bacterium | reverse complement strand
CGGCATTGCCTCCGGATCCGTGCAGCGATGCTCCTCGCAGCCAGGTCGTAGTGCCTGGCGGGCGGGGTCCCGGACCTCCCGGGGCCGGCGGTTACGAGCCGCGGCCGCAGGACGCCACTCCCCGCTCGGCCTTCGGGATCGTCTCTAGAAGACGCCCCTCAATGAGCGAGGATGGAGGCTATCTAGCACGGACGCGATACGTAGTCAATAGCGTAGTTGAAATCGTAGTCGTAGCGGCGGAAACGCCGGCGCGCTGCCCGAGACGATGGTGAGCTTGATCTGCCGCGGCGGGCGGCAGCGCGGCCGGCACCGACCGGCCGCGCCCCCTGGCGCTGCAACGGGCAATCGTCACACTGTCTCAGCGCAGGCCGGCCTGCTGCACCAGTGGATAGACCAGCTTCTTGAACCAGCGCTGATCCTCGATATAGCGCGGCCAGTTGAGCAGCGTGCCGTCGAGCCCCATCTTCGACATCCTGACGAGCTCATCGACGATTCGCTCGGGCGTTCCGATGATCGGATACCCGCCCCAGCCGGCGATGAAGTGCTTCTTCATTTCGGCGAGCACGTTGGGTGGAAGCGTCTTGGCGTTGGCGATCATGGTGTCGATCAGGTTCGTCACCGCCTCCCAGTCGCCCTTGCGGTTGACGTATTCGTCGAAGTAATCGCTGGCCTCCTTCTCGGTCTCGCCCTGCACCACATAGGCGTAGCTCCAGACCTGGATGTCGCGGCCGTATTCCTTGCGCGCGAGGTTGCGATAGGAGTCGACCTTGGCCTTGCAGTCGTCGAAATCGTGCGAGCCGAAGACGACGTAGACCACGTCGCAATATTTCGCGGCGTAGTGCTGCCCCTTCTCCGAGCCGCCGGCGTTCATCACCGCGGGGAACGGTTTCTGGATCGGCTTGGGCTCGAGGTAGCCCTTCTTGATCTTGTAAAAGCGCCCTTCGAAATCGAACGGCTCGTCGCGCGTCCACAGCTCCTTCAGGATCTGCAGCCATTCGGCGGCGCATTCATAACGGTCGTCGTGCTCCATCAGCGGGGAGCCGAACATCTCGATCTCGGGCCGGTTCCAGCCGGTCACGATGTTGAGCGCGAAACGCCCGCCGGTGACATGATCGATGGTCGCCGCCTGCTTCGCCGCCATCACCGGATGGATGGTCGGCACGTGCGAGGTGGCGAAGACGCCGGAATATTTGGTCGAGGCGCCCACGGCGGCGGCCCAGGAGAAGCATTCGAAGCCGGGGCCGTTGAAATTGGTGACGCCGCCGAAGCCATGCCAGCGTCCGATCGGAACCAGCGCCTCGAATTCCATCTCCTCGGAAATTTTCGCCAGCTCCAGCGTGTTCGGCCAGTTGATCTCCAGCACGCCGTCGATGGTCGAAATCGCGCAGCCGCGATCGAGATTGGTCCCGAAAGTGCCGAGCTTGAGCTTGCGATCGTTGAATATCGGATTGGTTTTGCGGCGATCCTCCCGCGTCGTGGCTCCCATGGACATTGCTCTATCCTTCCGATGAACCGGCGTGAGCTTATGAACGCCCGTATTCTGGCAATCGACACCCGGTTGTGCAAAGGGATATCCCCGTCCGGAGCGGAACCATATCGTGTCGATCCCCGGCAACATCGCTGCCGCGAGACGACAGCTCTACCGCGCCGCCGCCCGGACAAGACGATGCGACCGGCAACGAGTCCGCTGCAGTCTTCGATCGCGAATGCTCAGAAATATGGATGACTTGGATCGCGCCCGAGACCGAGCTCCATGCGGCCGAAATGCGCGTAGTTGGTTTCGGTGTTGACGCTGATGTGCATGGACATGAAATGAATGTCGCGCCACGCCCGCTGAATCGGGTGCGAGGACGCAAAGCATGCCGTCCCGCTCAAGGCGACGATCGTGTCGATCGCCGTGACCGAAAGCTCGGAGACGCGGGCAAAGTCGCGCACCGAGCGCGCCAATAGCTCCGGCGAATGCGTTTCCTCGGCGTTGGGCACCTGCAGCGCGCGTCGGAGCAAGAGCTCGGCGGCATCGAGGTCGGCGGCGGCGCGCGCCATCCGCACCTGGATGGCGGTCTTTTCGGCCACCGACGTGCCGTCCTGCGCCTTGCGCGTCTTCGTCCATTCCCGGAACAGCTCGTAGGCTCCCTGCGCGGCACCCAGCATCGGCGTCGCGAAGGTGATCGGAGCATAGTAGAAGAACGGCGTCCGGAAGATTGCGCTCGTGTTGACCGCCCTGCCGGGGCCTTTGCCGTCCCGCAGGTCGCTCAGGCCGAGCACGCGCGCACTCGGCACGAACGCGTTGTCGGTGACGATGGCGTTGCTGCCGGTCGCCCGCATGCCGGCGGTGAACCAGGTGTCCCGTACCCCGTATTCGCCGGGCGGGATCAAGAAGAACTTCCATTCCGGCGCCTTCCCTTCCTCGGCCAATCCGCCGACCATCACCCACGAGCAGTGATCGACGCCGCTGGCGAACGGGGAATTCTGGCCCGAGACGCGGTAGCCGCCATCCGTGCGGACGGCGCGCGCATTGGGCGCAAAGGAAGCTGCGATCGCCACATCGGGACCCTTGTCCCACACCGCCTGCTGGGCTTCCTCGGGGAACTGGCCGATCAGGTGCGCGTGATGGGTGATGAGGCCCGCGCACCAGCCGTGCGAGGCGTCGGCCTTGCTGATCTCGCGCATGATCTCGAACCAGGTGTCGAAGCCGAGCCCGTAGCCGCCGATGCGGGGCGGGAGCAGAATCCGTGCGAGTCCGGCGCCGAGCATGTCCTCGACCGACTCGGCGGGAATGCGCCGCGCCTCCTCCGCCGCCGCGGCTCGCTTGGCAAATCCGGGCGCCATGGCCCGCACCCGGTCGAGAACCTCCTGCTTGGTCGCGTTCTGTGCCGACGCTGGGGAGTGCGGCATGATGTGCTCCTATCGCGTGGACGGCCCCTCCGATGGCGCGAGCGCGAGGCGCCGGCCGACCGGGAACAGCTGCAAGTCGTAGCGTTGGACGAGCCAGCCCCAAATTCCGGTCGGTGCCTTCAACATCACGGCGATGGCGATCACGCCCATCAGGATCAAATAGGTGGTACCGAAATCGGCCAGCAGCTCGCGCAACACGATATAGACCAGCATGCCGATGAACGGCCCCTCGATGGTGCCGATGCCGCCGATGACGACCATGAAGATCACGACCACCGTCCAGTCGTTGATGCTGAAACCGGCTTCGGGCGAAAGCCGCAGCTTCTGCAGAAAGATCAACCCGCCGACGAGCCCGGTGCACGCGGCGGTCACCACGTAGATGATGAATTTCGTGCGGAAAGTGTTGACGCCGAGGCTGGCCGACGCCGGCTCCGAATCGCGGATCGCGGTCAGCGCAAGCCCGTGGCGCGAGCGCAACAGCAGGTAGACGATCGCGACCACCAACACCGTGCTCCCAAGCGTCATCAAGTACAGGATCGTGTCGCGGACCGCCCGGTCGGGCGAGATTTGTCGGACGATCGCGGGCGTGAGCGAAAGGCCCGAGCCCGCGCCGAGCACCGCGATCAGGCTCGCGGAAAGTGCGAAGACTTCGGACACGACCCAGGTGCCGACGGCAAAATACGCGCCCCGCAGCCGAAATACGACGAACGAGACGGGAATCGACATCAGCCCCGCGAACGGCCCGGCCAGGATCAGGGCCAGATAGACGTTCATGTTCATTGCGCCCGTCATGTAGAAAAAAGCATAGGCGCCGAGGCCGACATAGGCCTGCTGGCCGACCGACACGAGTCCGGCATAGCCCGCCAGCAGATTCCAGAGCTGCGCGAGCGCCAGGTAATACGCCATTTCGCCGATGAGCCGAACGTCGCCCGGTTCGCCCCACCATGGCAATGCCACCAGCGCGGCAAGTCCCGGCGCCGCCACAAGGGCGAAGACGCGACTCGCCGGCGTTGCGCGCTCGACCCGGACCGGCTCCATGTCAGTCCCTCGTGTGCGGGAACAGCCCGTTCGGGCGAACGACCAGGATGGTCAGAAAGGCGAGATGCCCGGCGAGGATTTGCCAGGTCGGCGACAGCGCCGCACCGACGGCCTGGGCGATGCCCAGCACCATGCCGCCCACCAGCGTGCCCCACATGCTGCCGAGCCCGCCGATGATCACCGCCTCGAAAGCAAGGATCAGCCGGATCGGTCCCGCCGCCGGGTCGAAATTCGTGCGGATGGCGAACAGGACCCCGGCAAGCGCAGTGAAGATCATCGCGATCCCGAGCGCCAGCGCGTACAGATGGCGGTTGTCGATCCCCATCAGCTCGGCGGTGGCGGCGTCGTCGGAGGCGGCGCGAAAGGCGCGGCCCAGCCCGGTGCGGTAGAACAAGAGCTGCAGGCAGCCGATCGCCACCAGCGCCACCACGAAGACGAGCAGCGGATAGACCCCGATCGAGATGCCGCCTCCGAGCTGCACACTCGCGGTCTCGATGGCGCCCTGCTGCAGGCGGTGGGTATACGCGCCGAAGCCGCGCAGCAGCCCGTTCTGGATGATCACCGAGATGCCGAAGGTGACGAGCAGCGGCGGAAGCAGCCCGCCGGTGAGCGTGAAGTTCAACAGGCCGCGCTGCATGGCGTAGCCCAGTGCGAACATCGCCGGCACGACGATGACGAGGCTGGAGATGGGATCGAGCCCGGTGCCGTCCCCCACCACCAGCGCGACATAGGCCGACAGCACGATCAGGTCGCCGTGGGCGATATTGACCAGCCGCATGATCCCGAACGACAGCGACAACCCGATGGCGAACAAGGCATAGAGCCCGCCCAGGAGGCTGCCTTGGATCAAAACGTTCAGCCATTGCATGGCAGCGCCCCGTCCATTCTAGTGTGGCGGCTCAGAAGTCCGCATCATTCTCGCGGCCAGTCCGACATGCGGACTTCTGAACCAAAGCCACATTAAAGCGTACCCGGTTGAAATGGATTCGGAGAGGTGCCGCAAACTCGGTCGGCTCCCTCCCCCTTGGTGGGGTTGGGCTGGGGTGGGGGGTGATGCGTTTGGCAGCGTCGGTGCCTCAATCGCACGACCCCCACCCCCAACCCCTCCCCACCGCAAGTCGGGCCTACCCGACTTGCGCACTACAAACATGCGCAACCCGGCCGACCCCGGGTTCCGTGGGGAGGGGAGCGCACCGAGCGTGCGGCACTGTCTCCATTTGAACGCCGATCGCGCCGCGATCAACACCGTCACGACACCGGCATGCCCATGTACACTTCGCGCACGCGGGGGTCGGCCATGACCGCCTGCGGGTCGCCCGCGGCCAGAACCTGCCCGGAATTCATCACCATCAGCCGGCCCGCCACCGAGACGAGCGCGTGCACGATGTGCTCGATCCAGACGATCGTGGTGCCGCGCGCATGAATCTCCTTGATGGTCTTGACCAGCTCGCCGCATTCGTACTCGGTCAGCCCGCCTGCGATTTCGTCGAGCAGCAGGAGCTTGGGCTGCATGGCAAGCGCGCGCGCGAGCTCCAGCCGTTTGCGCTGGAGCAAGGTCAGGGTGCGCGCGGGTACGTTGGCCTTGTCGTAAAGCCCCGTGATCTTCAGCACGTCGCTGCAACGCTGGTAGCTTTCCCGCTCGGTTGCGCCGCCGCCGAAGATGGCTCCTACCAGCAGGTTCTCGAACACGCTCATGTTCGCGAACGGATGCGGGATCTGATACGAGCGGCCGATCCCCAGGCGCGACCGCGCGTGCGGCGCCATCGCCGTCATGTCTGCCCCATCGAACAGGATGCGTCCCTCGGTGGGCGCGACATCGCCGGTGATCAGGTTGAACATGGTGGACTTGCCGGCACCGTTGGGTCCGATCACGGCGAGCGCCTCGCCGCTCTCGACGGCGAGGCTCACCGCGTCCGTGGCCTTGAGCGCGCCGTAGAGCTTGGACACACGGACAAGTTCCAGGAGGACCGCCATGGTACAGATCAGCCGAGGCCGCCACGCACGCGGCGCGGCGGCCTCGTTCTCGCCCGTGATGGTATCAGGAATAACGGATCGGCTCGAATGGGCTGTCGAGCGGGATGTTAGGCGCGGTCTTGTTGTAGACGATGTTCAGGTCGTACATGAACTTCTTGCCCTTCTTCCACTGTCCGCCGACGAGCGGCGTGGTGCAGACGTTGGGCACCGGGTTGGTGGGACCGCCCTTCCAGGTGATCGGGCCGACCAGCGACTGGTAATCGGTCCGGGCAATGGCATCGCGGATCGCGCCGGGTTCGAGCTTTTGTGCGCGCTTGAGGACGTCGACGGCGACCTCGAGATTGGCGTGCTTGAAGCCGATCGGCTGGGTCCACTGCTTTCCGGTTGCGGCCGTATAGGCGTCGCAGAACTGCTGCGCCGTCTCGCCGGTCAGCCCCGACTTGAACGGATGGTGCTGCGACCACCACACCTCGGTCGACGTGCCCTCGCCCCGGCTGCCCAGCGCCTCGACCGCGGTGGGGAACAGGATCGCCTTGGGCGGCGTCATGATCTTCGGCCGGTAGCCCTGTTGCGCGCACTGCGTCCAGAACGTCGCGAACTGGGGCGGATTGAAGATGCCGCAACACAGCTCGCAATTCGCCTTCTTCAGCTCGGCGATCTGCGCCGAGAAGTCGTCCGACAGCGGCGGATAGAGCCCGAGATTGTGGACGTCGAAGCCCTTCGACTTGAACAGGCCCGGAAGCCCGTGCTTCTCGTCATTGGCGGCAACCCCGTCGGGGTCGTTGGTGAACATCGTGCCCAGGATCTTGTTGGTGGACAACGACAGCCACATGTCGGCGAACAGGTTGCCGACCATGTCGAAGCCCCAGAAGAAGTGGTAGGTCCACTCGAACCCCTTCTTGGGGTCGCCTTTGCGGCCGAAGAACCAGGATTGCCAGGGATCATCCGAGGTGATGCAGGGCACGCCATTGAGCTCGCACTGGTCGGAGACCGGATTGCAGGTGTCGGAGGTCGAGGAGGCGACCATCAGGTCGACGCGATCGTTGTTGATGAGCTGGGCCGCCACTTCCGATGCGCGGTTCGGGTTCGATTGGCTGTCCTTGTAGATGATCTCGATGGGATGGTTCTGCCCGGCGATGGTGACGCCGTTGGCGAGCGCCTTGCGGATGCCGGCGAGGACGAACTGATCGGCCTCGCCGAAGGCGGCGATCGGCCCGGTCTGCGGGCTCACCATGCCGATCTTGACGGTGCGGCCGGCCGCCAGCGCCGAGCGAAAAATCCCAGGCGATGCGATGGCGCCGGCGCCGCCGGCCGCGATGAGCTTGATCAGCTTGCGGCGTTGCCGGTCGACGGTTGTGCTGCCCGGCGCTGTCAGCGGCGCCGATTTGCTGTTCATTTTCAATCCTCCCGTAATCTTGATCTTGCGGACGCCCCCTCCGTCGGGCGGTGGGATCAATCCCACCGGCATCATTGCAGACCTCGCGCGACCGGGCTACCGGGTTATTGGGCCGAGTTCTGTGCCGCCAATCGTCGCGCGGCCATCGGCGCGCCCGTCGCGGGTCTGCATGTCGCGAGGAATGAGTTGAAGCCGGCTACGCCTTCGCGGCTGCGCACCTGCAAAGGAAACGCCGCTTCAGCGGCAGGAGAGCGAGATATTCAGCCGGTTTGTTCGTCTCGGATACGAACTGGGCTCGTACTCGTGAGCCGCCATCTCCGCTTAAGCGTCAAAGCGGCGTGAAAGCAGACATCGAACCGCCGCTTTGTGCCAGATTCAGACATGGCACGCGCCAAGGTTTCTGCTTACTCTCGCCGACGACTTCAGTGGTTGGGTGTGAGGTCTCTGCGACGCGAGATTTGCTGAACACTTGAATCGATTGGGCGCGAGCACGCATGCATTTGCGCAATTGTCATAACTTTCATGATTTCCGGCGCCTGGCCAGGCGACGGCTGCCCGGCCCAATATTCGATTACATCGACGGCGCCGCCGAGGACGAGGTGACCCACCGGCGTAACACAAAGAGCTTCGAGAGCTGTGATCTCGTGCCCCACGTCCTGCGCGGCGTAGAGAACGTTGATCTCTCCGTCACTGTCATGGGCCAGAAGCTCGCTCTGCCGGTCTATTGCTCTCCTACCGCCTTGCAACGTCTCTTCCACTATCAGGGCGAACGTGCCGTCGCCGCCGCATCAGCGAAATATGGGACAATGTTCGGAGTATCTTCGCTTGGGACTGTGAGCCTCGAGGAGCTGCGCAAGGCCCACGATACGCCGCAGGTCTATCAGTTTTATTTTCACAGGGATCGAGACCTCAACCGGGCCATGCTGCAACGGGCCAAGGACGCACGTGTCGAAATCATGATGCTGACCGTGGACAGCATCACAGGGGGCAACCGCGAACGCGATCTACGCACCGGGTTTTCCATACCGTTCAGGCTGACGCTCGCGGGTATGCTGCAATTCGCGATAAAGCCTATGTGGGGAATCAACTACGCCACTCACGAGCGGTTCAGGCTGCCTCAACTCGAGGAGCACATCGACATGGGCGGTGGTGCACTCTCGATCGGTCGTTATTTCACGGAGATGCTTGACCCATCCATGAACTGGGACGATGTGGCTGAGATGGTACGGCAATGGAACGGCCAATTCTGTCTCAAAGGCATCATGTCCGTCACCGATGCCAAGCGTGCTGTCGAGATCGGTTGTACTGGCATCGTCGTGTCCAACCATGGCGGCCGGCAGCTGGACGGCTCACGCTCATCATTCGATCAACTGGCCGAAATCGTCGACGCCGTTGGTGATCGGATCGACGTGCTGATGGATGGCGGGGTCCGGCGGGGGACCCATGTCCTGAAGGCCCTCTCTGTCGGCGCCAAGGCGGTCGGCGTCGGCCGCTACTATCTCTATCCTTTGGCTGCGGCCGGCCAAGCTGGCGTCGAGCGGGCGCTCGGCCTGATGCGGACTGAAATAGAGCGCGACATGAAGCTGATGGGTTGCACCGCGATCAGCCAGCTCTCGCGCAACAATCTGCGGTTCAGATGAGCGGCAGCCGGTTCAGCGGAGTCCTCGCAACAACTCGATTGGCACTGTGCCGTTGCAAGGTTGGAGGCCTCAGTCGGGTCGAACTCAGCTGTGGTGGCGTCTGCGCGGCATGACCGTTCCTGCCTCACTGCGGACATTTGCCGGCGTGGCCGCCAGATCTCTTGACTGCCAAAAAGCGGTCGTGAGCAATCGCGGCAACGCAGGCCTTTTCGATCACCCGGGCGGATAGCGCGAGCAGTTTCGGGGAAAATTCGATCCCCAGCGCCTTCGAAGTCTTGAGATTGACCACTAGCTCGAACTTGGTCGGCTGCTGCACCGGCAGGTCGGCCGGTCTTTCGCCCTTCCCAAGCGCCGTTTGCCACAACGACTGTCCGGCATGCCCGCCACAAGCTCGACGTGCCGGCGCAGTTCGGCGGGACGCGGCGTAGCCCTGCGCGTCGAGCTTCAGGTTGCGGCCGATCGCCCATCCCTGCTGTGGAAGGTCCTGGGAGAAATGCGCCGAGCGAGGCCTGGTATTCACCATGCCTCGGGCACTGCCGGCAGCAGCACGCCGGCACGCCGTACCAGGGTAGCCGAGCCGCGGTATGAACTCGCCCGCTTCAGTCGATCAAACGTCAAATCGGTTCGCTACAAGCGACAATTCGTGACGGCCATCACAGAGCGCGGCCGGCGCAACGCGTAGCTTCCGGCGACAGCCCGACTGGCCGGTTCGAAGTGTGGGAGCACTGAGCATGACTACGGTTGCGAAGACGCTTACCGTGCCCGATCTCGCGTGGGCCGACTACGATTTCGGCCTCTACATCAACGGGACTGATTTCAACGACAATCTCTTTGGTTCGGCCGGCGCCGACGAGATCCACGGCCGCGCCGGCAACGACTATCTCTCCGGCGGAGGCGGCGACGACTTCCTGTTTGGAGAACAGGGCAACGACATACTGTCCGGAGGCGCCGGCAGCGACCGGCTCGATGGCGGCAGCGGCGATGATACGCTGTACGGTGGCGCCGGCGCAGACATGTTGATCGGCGGCGACGGTTTCGACACCATCAGCTACGCGACGTCGTCCCAGTCCGTGTACGTCAACCTCGCCACCAACACCGGCGTCTTCGGCGAAGCGCAGGGCGACACCTTCAGCGGCATCGACAAGGTCGTGGGGTCGGTCAACAGCGATGGTCTGTTCGCGGATGACAGTGGTGTCGTGCTCGACGGCGGCGCTGGGCACGATCTGCTGGTGGGCGGCGCCGGACTCGACGTGCTCATTGGCGGCACCGGCGACGATACGCTCGAAGGCGGCCTCGGGCTCGATATTCTGACCGGCGGGATCGGCGCCGACTGCTTCGTCTCCAACTGGAATGACGGCCCCGATATCGTCACCGACTTTCAGCACGGCGTCGACAAGATCGTGCTCGCAGACGGGTTCAACAATGCCCCGCTCGGGCCGTTCGGCACCGACGGCGTGCTGTGGAGCGGAACGCAGTTGCCGACGCAGTATCCCTATGCCGGCCATGACATGCTGTTCTACGATACCGATGACCACCAGCTCTTCCAGGTATCGCACGCGTGGAACAGTTCGTATGGAGTGGAGCTCACGCTGCTGGCGACGTTCAGCAACGGTGTGCAGCTGCAGGCCGGCGACTTCATCCTTGGGTGAGCAACTGCTTTGGGTTGCAGTAGGAAAAATCCCAAACTGCACTTGTCGCCCCAGCCAGAACCCGAACCGAGCAGCTCTCGTCCGCTTTGCCCTCGAAAGCAGACGTTAGAGCGAACAAGCCGGTTGGTCGCGTTGCTGCCAGAAGCGGACCTGGCTTTGCAAGGGCTAGCCGCTGGGCGAGATCGGCATCGGCCACTCGTTTGGCTATGATACGTCCTCATCGAACCCGAGCGCTCAGGATGGTCGTCCCTATACAACCCCGGCACGATCTTTCGCCGGTTGAAATCAATGCAATCGAAGAATGGATCGACAACTACAACCGGCGTGCAATCGGGCGCAATGACGCCCGAGGATTGGGCTTTGTGATTCGAGACGAGGCGGGACGCACGATCGGCGTCGCTGCTGGATATTCTTGGGCAGGTACTTCCGAACTCAAACAGATGTGGGTCGATGAGGCCTATCGAGGACGTGGCTACGCGCGAGAGTTATTGAACGCTTTCGTCGCTGAGGCTGCCAATCGGGGCGTTCGACGGATCTGGGTGGCGAGCTATGACTTCCAAGCGCCGGGAATGTTGAAAAGGCCGGCTTCAAACGTGTGGCCGAGTTTGCGGAGTGGCCCGAGGGACACTGCAATGTCGTTCTCTGCAAAACATTAATCGCACGGTCGGAAACATCGTAGAATGGTGTCGACCAACTTTTTTGGTCGTTTTGGCCGTGTCCGTTCCGGTTCAATCGCATCGATTTCATGTCGGCCGCAAGTCCGTTCATCACTCAGATTCGGACATCTTGGGCGCACGGTCGGCAGAGGCGTTTTGGTATACAGCGCAGTCGAATCAACGAGCGGCGGCGGCAATGAATTCATGCCCTCGGTGCTTAGTGCGTTGAAACAGTTTGCTGCGTCTTAGCCGGTCGCTTCCGCCTCGCCGCCTTCCAGGCATGTGCGGAGCTCTGAGCCAAGCTGGACAATGCGTCTCAGCGCGGGCGGCCATCGGCGCGCCCGTCGCGGGTCTCCATCACGAGCAATGAGTTGGAGCCGGCGACGCCTTCGCTGCTCCGCAACGGCAAAGAAACCGCCGCTTCAGCAGCCGCAGAACGAGATATTCGGTAGTTTGTTCGTCTCGGATACGAATCAGCGAGCTTAGGGCATCGCGTAGGGAGTTGTCCTATCCACGCGGCAGCCCGGCGATCGCAAGCCCGTCTGCGAGGCGCGAGATGAAAGCGGGAGTAAAGGGCCAAGCTCTTGCAGCTTCTGAGATCGTCAGGTCGGGGTCCTTGCGCATGAACTGGCGTGCCATGCGTCGCGCTTCCGCGCGGGCGCCGCTCAGCGCAGCGGCGGCCACCGCAACGCGCGTCGCCCAAAACGATCCCGGCGAGGCCTCGACGCCGGCACGCACCCACTGCACTGCGCGGTCATAGCGCTCGGCCCCGAAGTAGGCACAGCCCATGCCGATAAAGCCGAGATGTCGCAACGGTTCAAAGGGAGCGAGATGCAGCGCGGTTCTTAGCTCGCGCAATGCGCTGTCGATATCGCCGAGATATGCGGACATCCAGCCGCGCCGTATCCATACATAGGCGAGCCACGGATCGAGCGCCAACGCACGCTCCAGCCTACGATCAGCTTCCTCGAGGCGGTGCGCCAGCACCAGGGCACCGCTGCTGAGCGTCACGGTCAGCGCGTCGTGCGGGGAGAGATTGTAGGCCTCCTCAGCCAGCCGGCAGGACCGGTCACGATCCGCATCGGCGGTCGAACTGAATCGGTGCGAAGCGCGCTGGCCCCAGCACCAAGCCGCAACGGCCCTCGGCAGCCCATAGGTCGGTGCGAGCTCGATCGGGCGGCTCAGCTGTTCCAATGCCGCGTTGCACTCTCTCGGGGCGACCGCGAATGCGAGCGGCAAGGCCTTCAGGGTAGACAGCAACGCCTCGTCCATCACGTCGGCATCTCCCGGTGGCCGCCGCATTCGCTTGAGGGTCGCCGAAGGAACCTCGCCAAAGGCCTTGCGGTACTCTGCGGCGAAACGCCCGAGCTGACTGATGCCGCTCGCGACTGCGATATCGGTGACGGTGGCGTCGTGGCGCGGGTTGAGCAGCCGCTGTCGAGCAAGGACGAGCCGCGTTCGGCGCACCCAGCCCAGGGGAGTAGTGCCGAGAAACGACCTGAAATGGGCTTCGAGCGTGCGCGGGCGGACGCCGGCGATCTGCGCCAGCTGCTCGAGTTGCACCGGTTCCGAGAGGCGTCCGCGCAGCCACTCGAGGACGCGTACCAAATCGCCGGGCAGTGGCTGTGAGGTCTCCAGTATCGCGCGCTCCGGGCGGCTGGGATCCGGGATCGGCTTTGGTTGCAAGGTTCTCGATCCTCGGAGTGGGCCCCGTGAGCGACCTTAGCCCAATCTCTGCGGTCTTTGAATAGCGGTGCGGAAACTGCATAGCCGGTCGGCGGGCACCCCTGCAGAGTCCTCGCCCTGTTCGCAGCCGTCGTGCGACGGACCATACAAACAATCCGAGGCAACCATGAGCATACCGTCCTTTACCGCCGTCCTGGGTGCGGCGATCGCCGCGCTCTCAATCGCGCAAGCAAGCTTCGGCCAGCAGGGTGATCAGCGGCTGGGCACGGTTCATTTCGAAACGTCCTGCAACGAGACGGCCCAACAGCGCCTCGACCGCGGGATGCGCTACCAGCACTCGTTCTGGTATGCCCAATCGAAAGAAATATTCGAGGAGGTGCTCAAGGCCGATCCGGAATGCGCGATCGCCTACTGGGGCATCGCGCTCAGCCTGCTCTACAACCCACACAATCCTCCGCCCGCGCCCAACCTGCCGCTCGGCCTCGCCGCGATCCAAAAGGGCAAGCAGGTCGGCGCCAAGACGCAGCGCGAACGCGATTATATCGACGCGCTCGCGGCCATGTACGTCGATTACGACAAAGTGCCCCACAGGCAGCGCGTGCAGGCTTATCTCAAGGCAATGGAGGCGTTGGCGGCGCGCTATCCTGAGGACGACGAAGCGCAGATCGCGTACGCAATCACGCTCAATGTGGCAGCCTCGCCGAGCGATAAGACCTATGCCAATCAGCTGAAGGGCGCGGCCCTGCTCGAGCCGATCTTCAGGCGCCAGCCGAGGCATCCCGGCGTCGCACACTACCTCATCCATCTCTATGACACGCCGGCGCTGGCCGCGAAGGGACTCGAGGCGGCCCGGCGATACGCCGAGATCGCGCCCGCCGCGCCGCATGCCCAGCACATGCCCTCGCACATCTTCACCCGGCTTGGATATTGGAAAGAGTCGATCGCCTCGAATATCGAATCGGCGCGCGCAGCCAAGGCCGGCAAGGATTTCGACGAGCAGCTGCACGCCATGGATTACATGGTCTATGCCTACCTGCAGCTCGGCCAGGATCAGAAGGCGCGAAGCGTCGTGGATGAGATGAGCGCCGTGAGCGGGATCAATCCGGACCGCTTCGTCGGCCCTTATGCGCTGGCCGTCGGCCCGGCGCGCTACGCGTTGGAACGCGGCGATTGGAGAGGTGCGGCAGGGCTTGCAGTGCGGCCATCCAAGTTCGCCTATGCCGATGCAATGACCTATTTCGCGCGCGCTGTGGGGGCGACACGCTCGGGGGATGTGGGCGCGGCGCGACTGGAGATCGCTAACATCGCCGACATGCGCGAAAAGTTGCGCGCCGCAAACGACGCCTACTGGACCGAGCAGGTTGATATCCAGTGGCAGGTCGCGTCGGCATGGGCCCTCTATGTCGAAGGCAAGCACGATGAGGCGCTGCAAGCGATGCGTGCCGCGGCCGATGCCGAGGGCCGCACGGAGAAGCATCCTGTCACGCCGGGCGTGCCGATCCCCGCGCGCGAACTATACGGCTCGATGCTGCTCGATCGCGGCATGAGCAAGGAAGCGCTCGCGGCATTCGAGGCGACTCTGGCCAAGGAGCCGAACCGGCTCGGCGCCTTGGTCGGTGCCGCCAAGGCGGCCTCGAAGCTCGACGACAAGGAAGCAGCACGCCGATACTACGCCAAGGTGGTCGCCATCGCCTCGGAGGCCGACGCGAGCAGGACCGAGGTCGCAGAAGCGCGGGCGTTCATGGCCGCGAACTAGCGATGCGCGGGTGGCGGGATGCTCGTACCCAGAAAGGCCTCGCACTCGCGCTCGCCGCCGCGTTTAGCCTTGGCGGAGCGGCCGCGGCCTTCGGCGTGCTGGCGAAGACCTCCCTTGCGCCGGCTCCCGTGTTTTTCGAGGTGCCATGGCCCTTTCCGATCGACCAGTGGGGCACGGGAAAGGCGTTCCGCTGTGCGGCAATGAAGTGTGGCGTGCAGGTCGATCTGTATCTGCACGCCAAGCTCGGGTCCTGCAACTGCACGATCGGCATCGCCAGTGACGAGGAGCTCGACCGCATGAGCGACTTCGATCTGCTCGGGGGCGATGTCTCGGCGCTGCGCGGCGGGCGGCCGGTCGCGGTCGGCCGAATGCAGGGCCGCAGCGGCACCTATGCCGTCCACGCGGCTCCGGGAAAGGGCGCGATCTCGGTCGTGGTCAACGACCGCTGCGACATGGTGGTGGCCACGGCCGTGTTGTCGCAGGACAGGCTCGCGGCCATGGAGCCGGCGGTTCTTCAATTTCTGAACAGCCCGACGGTGCTACGTTGGGCCGAGCTGGCGCTCGGACTCTAAAAGTCTCTGACGGCGGCACAACCGGCGCGGCAAGCCGAAGCAGGCGCCGGCGTCAAGCAGCCCGGCGCGGATCTCGAGTGCCGCGGCCGCCCTGCCCGAGGTCGAGGCGGAAGATGTCGCGCAGTCCCTTGCGGCCGGCGGTCGTGACCAGCACCGCGCGCGTGTCGCGCTCCCGGCTCAGCCAGCCCAGCTCCAGGCAGCGACGACAGATCTCCGCCCCGACCAGGCCGGCAATGTGATATCGCCGCTCGCTCCAGTCGAGGCAGGGTCGGCAGAAGATCCGGCGGCTCGGAGATTTCGAAGCCAATTGCGCTCCGAATGCAGTCAAGAATTTTGCACCGGCGTCGGTGACCTCGCCGCCGTCCTCGGTCAATACGATGAAGCCCTTGTCGACCAGCGCGTCCGCGACCGCGACCCCCAGCCGGCCGGCCAAATGGTCGTAACAGGTACGCGCGAAGCGCAACGCATCATCCTGCGCGGAGCGCGGCTGAAAGCGCGGCGGCACCTCGATGGCGGCAACGGCCTTGATGCTCTCGAGCATGCTCGCGACCAGCGGCGACGCAATGCGGTAATAGCGGAAGCGGCGTTTCTTTGTCACCACGACGAGCCGCGCCTTGGCGAGCTTGGCGAGGTGTCCGCTCGCGGTCGAGCGCGAGACGCGGGCGAGATATGCCAGCTCGCTGCTCGTCAGCGCCTGACCGCCCATCAGCGCTGCGAGAATCGTCGCCCGCGCGGTGTCCCCGACGAGGGCCGCGACCTCGACCATGTTTGCAGCGGCGACCATTGCCGAGCCTACCGCTCCGGAAGCGTGGTCAGCAAGCAATGACAGTTCGGCGCGCGCCGAACCGATGGGAAACGACAGGACGCGCCCTTGCTTGATCGCGACGCGCGGGCTTCGTCGCCGCGAGCCACGACGGGGAATCATCATGAACAGACAGGTCATTCGGGTGGAGCCGCTGTCCTCCTACAACGAGGCCCGCGGGGTGCCGGTGTCGCCGGTCGTGCGCAGCGGCAATCTCGTCTATGTGTCGAACATCCCGCCGTACGATCCGGCGACGGGCAAGATCAAGCGCGTCCCCGTCGAAAGACAGGTCGAGATCGTGCTCGACCAGATCAAGCTCTGCCTGACGGCGGCCGGCGCCTCGCTCGACGACGTCGTCAAGTGCACCGTGTACTGCACCGACGCGGCTCACTTCGCGACCATCAACACGGTGTATGCGCGGTATTTTCCATCAAATCCGCCGGCGCGCAGCTTCATCTGCGTCCTGCCTTGGCACGGCCCATTCGACGTGGAGATCGACTGCGTCGCAACGCTCTGACGCGCGACAGTCGGGGTGCGGCGATGACATTCGCTTGGATCGATCATGTCGGATCATTGACATCTGCGGCGAGTCGGCTGTGCGGTGCCGCCTCTCCACCATGGCAGGCTTTGCGAAGCAAACCCCTCACCCAACGGTGCACGTTGCAGCGCGGAGCCGCCCTCTCCCGCAAAGGTGGAGAGGGCAAATCCGCCACCGCCGAGCAGGCGGCACCATTCGCAAATGCGATAGCCCTGCCCGCCATGGCGGCCGCCGCCGGATGCCCTCGGCAGGGAAGCCGTGGCTCTCCATCAATGGGCGATTTGCAGCTATTCGGCTCGGATCTTCAGGTCGGTGATGAGCGCGCCCCACTTCTTGCGCTCGGCCACGACGAACTCACCGAACGCCTTGCGGTCGGAGACCACCGGATCGGCTATGACCGCCGCCATGCGCTCCTTCACGATGGGCTCCTGCGTCAACGCGTGTGCCGCCTGCTCGATCTTGGCGATGATCGCATCCGGGGTCCCCGTGCGCACGCCGATCCCGAACCAGGACGCCGTGTCGTAGCCCGCAACGGTCTCGGAAACGGTCGGCAGATCGGGCAGCAGCGGCGATCTTTGCAGCGAGGTGATGGCGAGCGCCTTCACGGTCCCGCCGCGCACCTGTCCGATGATGGACGTCGCGTTGTCGAACATCAGGTCGACCTGCCCGGCGACGAGATCGTTCACCGCGGGCGCGCTGCCGCGATAGGGTATGTGATTCATGTCGACGCCTGCCATGCGCTTGAACAACTCGGCCGACAGGTGGATGGTCGTGCCGGTGCCGGACGATGCGTAATTGAGCTTGCCGGGATTGGCCTTGGCATACGCGATCAGATCCTTGACCGAATTGACCTCGAGCCCCTTCCTCACGACCAGTATGTTCGGCAGGCGCGCCACCTGCGCAATCGGAACCAGGTCTTTTTCCGGGTCGAAGGCGAGCTTGGCGTAGAGGAACTGATTGATCGAGATTTGCGGCGGCACGATCAGAATCTGCGTCCCGTCCGTAACACCCTTGGCAACCCGGTCCATGCCGATGCTGCCGGCGGCGCCGGAGATGTTCTCTACGATTATCGTCGTGCCCCACATCGCCTGCAGCCGATCGCCAACGATGCGGCCGATCACGTCGGTGGCGCCGCCGGCGGGATACGGCACCACCAATTTGATGGTGTGGTCGCCGGGATAGGCGCCTTGCGCCCGCGCCCGTCGGGCGAACGGCAGCAATGCCGCCGCAGCGAGCGCTTTCGAGACCATACGACGCGAGATGTTCGCCATTCTTGCCTCCCGGATTGAACCGAAACCTACCTCGGACGAGCCGAATTCCGCGGTCACGGTGCATGTTTTGGAGCGTCGCCACAAGGCTCGAGGGCAATCGCCGACCCTCCCTCGGGCCCACTCCGGTCAA
>JBAUOM010000624.1:0-2997 GCA_049579765.1 Xanthobacteraceae bacterium | reverse complement strand
ATCGTGCCGTAGTCGTAGGCCCAGAAGCGGTCGTCTCTGCCGGTGGGAAAGAACAGATAATCTATGAGATCGGCGGAAGCGTCGGGCCAGAACACGGCTGGGGCGGCTGGCGCAATCGAAAATCGTTGCCCGCGCGCGTCGTCTTCGCCGCGCTGGTCTGGCGGGCGTGTCGCACTCCGACGTTGGTGCCGGAACGAATGTCGGGATCCACCCAACATCGCCCCCAGCGGGGCGGTCACGACTCCCAGCAGCGCGGCCGGACCGCGCGGGCGCGCGCTGGCCATTGGCGCAGTTGCAAGCGACAACGCAATGGCCGCAAGGATGGGAATGGTCCACGGGCGCATGACCGCCCTCCGGTCTGTTGCCGCATCTCGTTCAACCGACGAGCCTCGGCAAAAGTTCCGGTGGCGCCGCCGCGATCGGCGCGCGCGGCAACACGAAAACGCCCGGCGTCGCCGACGCCGGGCACGGTCACGTCAATGGATTCGGATCGGATCGATCCGGATACGGGTTATTCTGCTTGCAGATTGCCCGCCGCCTGCTTGCCGCGCTCGGTCACGACGTCGTAGCTGACCTTCTGGCCCTCCACGAGCGTGCGCATGCCGGCACGCTCGACCGCGCTGATATGCACGAACACGTCCTTGCTGCCGTCGCTCGGCTGGATGAAGCCAAAGCCTTTTTGTGTATTGAAGAACTTCACGGTACCTGTGGCCATCATGGCCTCCTTGCGTTGCACGCTCTGTAAATCCGGCGCATCGCGCGGCCGGTCATCCGAGTTTTTGGGGAGCTTAGCTGAGCACCCTAAAAACGGGAGCGTAGCAAGGCAGGCCGAAAACTGGTTGCGTGGCGCTATATATGTGAGTGCGGCCCCGGCGTCAAACCGCCAATGCCGATCAATCCGCGCCGCGGCGCTGCAATGGATAATTGCCGCTCTCGTAAAGACGTTGAATATCGTCGCCATCGAAGCGGTCGTCGCCGACCTGCATCCAGGCGCCCAGCGCACGCACGGCCGGAAATTCCTCGATAGCGAAACGGATCGCCTCGGCCGCGGTCGCGAAACGGCGATAGCCCAGCGGCTGCCGCGACCCGCCCTTGCGTTTGGCCATGAACAACTCGGCCGGCGCGCCGTAGTCGAACGTGGTCTCGCCTTCGGCGGGCATATCGATGTCCCTCACGCGGCTCGTGAGCGCGCGCCGCAGCGCTCGCCGGGGTGACGGGCAGCAGTCGAGCGATCAGCTCCGCCGCGATCTGCCGGGGCGGTCCGGCGGTCTACGCATCGCGACCGACGGTCACGAATCGCGGTTGAGCTCACTTTCCTTGACGACCCGCTCATGCGGCTCGTCGGAGCTCTTGATGCGATATTGGCAATCGTCGCCTTCGGATGGCAGCAGCTGCGTGACCCTGTAGACGCCGCTCGCCGCACCGCGCCCGAAGGGCCCGGAAGTATACAGCACGCTCTGACCGACCTTGAACTTGTGATCGCTCAAGTCCTTCTCCGTGCTACAGAAAGATGCGCGGCCCGCCGCGCGACCGACCATCTCTTCCTGATTGGTTTCATGTTGAATTATATCACGGGAAACGGGCCGCAGAGGGATTATTTTGACAGTGCCGCACGCCATGCCGATGATCCGAATGCAGGCTCAGACTGAACCTCCGATTACATCGAGGTGCACGGCCATGCGCGCTTGCGCCGTCGCCGTGTTCACGCTGCTGCTGTTGACGGCGCAGCCCGCGCATGCGCAAGCGCCGGTCCCTCCGGGATTCGTCGATGCTGCCGCGGTAGTGGACGGGCTCGTCGTCGACATGCGCTATTTCGGGAAGGACAATTTCGTCGGCGAGAAGATCGACGGTTACGAGCGGCCGCGCTGCCTGTTGTCGGTGCAGGCGGCCAACGCTCTCGCCGCGGTGCAGCGCGGTCTCGCCGCGCGCGGGCTTGGCCTCAAGGTGTTCGATTGTTACCGGCCGCAACGGGCGGTCGCCCATTTCGTACGCTGGGGGCGCAGGATCGACGACGTCAAGCGCAAGGCCGAATTCTATCCCGACGTGAACAAGCGCGACCTGTTCCGGGACGGCTACATCGCGACGCATTCCGGCCATTCGCGCGGCTCGACCGTCGATCTCACGCTGGTGCGGCGCTCCGACGGCCGCGAGCTCGACATGGGCTCGCCGTTCGATTTCCTAAGCCCGAAATCATGGCCGTCGGACAGGAGCGTGAGCCGCGTGGCGCAGGACAACCGCGCGCTGCTCAGCGCGGCGATGCGGGCCGGCGGCTTTCGCCCCTATAACAAGGAGTGGTGGCACTTCACGCTCGCCAATGAGCCGTTCCCCCATAGCTATTTCGATTTCCCGGTGCGGTGACGATGTGCGGGTCATTGGCGCGGTCGAGTGCCGAGCTGCCTTGCCTTCGACAGGCGCAGCACCGCTTCGATCACGGCCCGGGGGCTCGCGAGGCCTCGGCCCGCGATGTCGTGCGCGCTGCCGTGGGCGACCGAGGAGAACAAGATCGGAGTGCCGATGGTCAGCGCCGCGACGGCGTTGCGTGCGAGCAGCTTCGCGGCGATGTGCCCCTGGTCGTGGAGCATGACGACGAAGGCATCGAAGCCTTGCATGTGGAACATGACGTCGGCCCCGAACGGGCCCGTTGCGTCAATTCCCTCGGCCGCTGCGATGTCGATCGCCGGCCTGATGATCTCGATCTCCTCGCGGCCGAACAGGCCGCCTTCGCCGGCGTGCGGATTGAGGCCGCCGACCGCGATCTTCGGCGCCGTCGTGCCCAACCGCTCGAGCGCACGCGCGGCGGCGCGGATCACGCGGGCGACCCGGTCGCGTGTGATCATGGCGAGCGCGTTCCTCACGCTGCGGTGCAGGGTGGCATGGACGATCTTCATGTCGCCGAAGCAGAGCATCAAGTAGACGTCGTTCTCGTCGGTACCGGTGGCGTGTGCGACGAACGACGGGTAGCCGTCGAAGGCGATGCCGGCGAGCGCGATCGAGGTC
>JBAUOM010000623.1:0-8421 GCA_049579765.1 Xanthobacteraceae bacterium | reverse complement strand
GCTCAGATTCGAGAGCGTCGCCGAGCTCGTGCGCCGGATGGACGAGGACTCGCGGCTGGCGCGCGCGGCGCTGGCGCGTGCGCCGAACGCCTTTCCGCCGCTCGGCCAGGTGTCCGGCTAGCTGTCGCCTGCAGGCTCGTCGGCGGGCGCGTCGCGGTCCGACCACTCCTTCGCCACTGCCGCGGCGAGCACGGCGACCGCCGCGAGCGAGGCGAGCCGGCGCCAGCCGATCGCCTGCCCGATCTGCCAACCCACTCCGACGAGCTTGGGATCGAACCAGGTCGCGTTGCTGCGCGCCGCGAGCTCGAGCCGGGCGCGCTGCATGTTGCGGCGGCGGATGATGACGCAGGTCACGGCCGCAATCAGCGCGATCAGCGCGAACAGTCCTGCCAGGATCAGGCCGGCCACCACGCCGCCGTAGAGTTGCGCCAGCCAGACGAAGGCGGTGACCAGGAGAAAAATCACCGCTGCCACGACCGCGACGGCGGCGACGATCGCCCAGATCACGATGTGAGTGCTGATGCCGGTGCTGACTTGTGCCTTCAGCGCAAAATAACGGAGCCAGCCGCTCATTCGCTCAACTCATTGCCCGCGGGGCTCGTCCCGTCGATCGGTCAACGCCGCCACATCCGCCGCCGCAGGTCCGGCACGCAGCGCTATCTGCGCCCAAGCACTATCGACGCCAGGTGGCCCCGAACAGGAATCCGATGGCGGCCGCGAGCGCGAGCGTGGTGTACGGCCGCTTCTTGAGCGACTCGTCGATGGCGTCGACCACGTTGTCGCCGACTTCGCGCACGGCCTCGACCGCTTCTTGCCCCTTGGCGCTGACGTCCGACATCACGCCTTCGACGTTCGACCGCGCGCGGCTCCACGCCGCGTTGCCCCTGGAGGCGAAGATGTCGGCGATCTGGTTGCCGAGCCGCGTCACATCGCTACGCAGGGCCTCGAGATCGGCTTCGATATCGCCGCTCGCGGCGGAAGCAGCCTTGCCGCTCTCGCGCGCCGCTTCCTTGGCATCCTTCACCGTCTCCCGAACCGTCTCCCTCATCGTGCCGGATGTATTGGACATTTTCTTGCTCCACGCTGCTGGCGGTGAATATTCGCTGTGCCGCTAACCGGGGGCAAGCAAAAAAGTTCCATCGGCGCGATTGTCAATCGGGCAGCTTGCTCTCGTCGGGCGGAAACAGGTGATGAAGCGTCACCAGCCCGACGATGGTGAGAGGAACGGCGAGGAAAGCTCCGATCGGACCCCACAGCCACGCCCAAAAGGCGAGCGCGAGCAACACCACCAGGGGATTGAGCGTGAGCCGATGGCCGAGCACGGTCGGCGTGATGAACTGGCCCTCGATCGTTGCCGTCGCAACGAATGCGGCCGGCGGTGCCAGCGCATAGCTCAGCGACGGAAAGGTGACGAGACCGACCCCGAACAGGATCACGGTCACGCAGGCGGCGCCGATATACGGCATGTAGTTCAACACCATGGCCAATATGCCGAAGATGATCGGATTGGGAAAACCGAACAGCCATGCGCCGATCGCCACCACGACGCCGAGGCCGAAATTGATCATGGTCACGACGGCGACATAGGAGGCGAGGTGGTCCTCGATGTCGTTGGTGACGCGGATGAAGCGGAGCTTGGCGTTCCGGGTCGCGAAGAACGACACCATGTAACGGCGAAAATCGATTTGCGTCGCGAGAAAGAAGATCAAAGTCACGAAGAACAGCGTGATCTGCGCCAGCGCGGGCGTCACGGTGGAAATCACCGGAGTGACGATGGCCAGTTGCGACTGCTCGATCGCAACCGTCCTGGCGTCCGACGGCAGCAGGGCGTCTTGCAGCTCGCGCAACGCCGCCAATGGTGGGCCGAGCACGTAAAGCTTCTGTTTGATCGCGGTGCCGATCTCCGGCGCCTTGCCGATCCATTCGCTGACCGGCGCGGCAAGCAGGGTCACCGCGATCGCCGCGGCCACGACCAGCCCGAGCCCGAGCACGATCGCGGTCGCCCACGGCGAAACGCCATGCCGCGCGGCGGCTTTCACGATCGGCGCAAGCGTGGTGCCGATCACCAGCGCCGCTGCCACCGGAAGCAGGATCGGCCGGCCGACATAGAGCGCGGCCGCGAGCAGCAGGACGAAAATCCCGACCGTCGCCACCGGCGCGGCCGGCGCCCAGACGTCCTCGGCCGGTTCGACCGGCGCTTGCGGCTCTGGCTCCTTGATCGCCGGTGGATTGAGCTTGTCGCGACGGCGGCGGAGAAGGTCCACCTTCACCTCCAGGAGGCCGACGGGATGCGTTCCGTCCGGCGGAACTCAACGCGACAGCGGCGGGCCGGGTTCCTTCGCCGGAGACGGCAGCGCCCCAAGGGGCATCGATGCGCGCCGCTCGACGCGGCCGGATCGGCCTTTGCGGCCGCCGTGCGATCTGCTAGGAAGCCCCCCATGATGGCGCGCGTTGCATCCGCTGCCGCTTTCGGGTCGGCCGCTCGGCGAATTATAGGCCCGGCTCCCGCTTGACCGAACGGTCGGCGGGACCGGGATTGCGTTGCCGAGCCACCCCAGCCGTCCATCCCAAGTCGACCGCCAGGTTCGTCATGACCGCCGCCCGCGATTACAGCGAGACTCTATTTCTGCCCAAGACCGATTTTCCCATGCGCGCCGGGCTGCCGCAGAAGGAGCCCGAAATCCTCGCGCGCTGGCAGCAGCTCGGTCTGTACGAACAGCTGCGCGCCGCCGCGCGCGGCCGGCCGAAATTCATCCTGCATGACGGGCCGCCCTACGCCAACGGCCATATCCATATCGGCACCGCGCTCGGCAAGATCCTCAAGGACATCGTGGTGCGGTCGCAGCAGATGCTCGGCTACGATTCCAATTTCGTGCCGGGCTGGGACTGCCATGGTCTTCCGATCGAATGGAAGGTCGAGGAGGAATACCGCGCCAAGGGCAAGAACAAGGAGGACGTGCCGATCATCGAATTCCGCGGCGAATGCCGCGCCTTCGCCGAACACTGGCTGGGCGTTCAGCGCGCCGAGTTCATGCGGCTCGGCGGCGTGGGCGACTGGGACCATTACTACAGCACGATGAGCTACGCGGCCGAGGCGCAGATCGCGCGCGAGCTCATGAAATTCGTGCAGAACGGCACGCTCTATCGCGGCTCCAAGCCGGTGATGTGGTCGGTGGTGGAGCAGACCGCGCTGGCGGAGGCCGAGGTCGAGTACGAGGACTATGTCTCCGACCAGGTGTGGGTGAAGTTTCCGGTGCGTCTGAGTAGTGGAACGACATTTTCAGAGGCTGAGGAGTTTGATGACGCCTCGGTCGTTATTTGGACCACCACTCCCTGGACGATCCCGGGCAATAGAGCGATCAGCTACTCACCAAAAATCACTTACGGACTGTTTGAGGTAACCAATGCGCCTGAAGGCAATTGGGCAAAGAAAGGCGACAAACTCATCATTGCTGAAAAACTCGCGTCTGATGTGATGGCTCAGGCGAGAGTATCCACCTATCGAAAGCTGAGAACGCTCTCGGTGCGCGACAACTTTCCTCGGGAGTGTCGTCATCCGCTATCTCGCTTTCATGCTGGATACGAATTCAGAGTTCCGCTGCTCGCCGGTGACCACGTCACCGACGACGCCGGCACCGGCTTCGTGCATACCGCGCCCGGCCACGGCCGCGAGGACTTCGAGGTCTGGACCTCACATGCGCGCGAGCTGGAATCGCGCGGCATCAACACGGTGATCCCCTACACCGTCGACGAGAACGGTGCGTTCACCGAGCAGGCGCCCGGCTTCACCGGCAAGCGCGTGCTCACCGATACCGGCGAAAAGGGCGACGCCAACGACGCCGTCATCGAGGCGCTGAGCGATGCCGGCATGTTGATCGCGCGCGGGAAGCTCAAGCACCAGTATCCGCATTCCTGGCGCTCGAAGAAGCCGGTGATCTTCCGCAACACGCCGCAATGGTTCATCGCGATGGACAAGCCGATCGCGGACGCCGCCGGCAAGGCCGCGCCGGGCGACACGCTCCGCCACCGTGCGCTCGAGGCGATCAAGGTCACGCGCTGGGTGCCGCCGCAGGGCGAGAACCGCATCAGGGGCATGGTCGAGAGCCGGCCCGACTGGGTGATCTCGCGCCAGCGCGCCTGGGGCGTGCCGATCACCGTCTTCGTCCGCGAGCAGGACGACGGCTCGGTCGATATCCTCGACGACCCGCGCGTCAACCAGCGCATCGCCGACGCCTTCGAGCAGGAGGGCGCCGACGCCTGTTATGCGACCGGCGCCGCCGCGCGCTTCCTCAAGCCCGACTACGACTCCAACGAATGGCGGAAGGTCGACGATACGCTCGACGTCTGGTTCGATTCCGGCAGCACCCACGCCTTTGTTTTGGAAGCGCGCGACGATCTCAAGGTCCGCCGCAAGAAGGACGGCGGGGAAGACGTGGTGATGTATCTCGAAGGCTCCGACCAGCATCGCGGCTGGTTCCAGTCGTCGCTGCTCGAATCGTGCGGGACGCGGGGGGTCGCGCCCTACGACGTGGTGCTCACCCACGGCTTCCTGCTCGACGAGAAGGGCGTCGACAAGATGTCGAAGTCGCGCGGCAACGTGATCTCGCCGATGGACGTGTTCCGCACCAACGGCGCCGACATATTGCGGTTGTGGGCGGCCGCATCGGACTACGCCGACGACGTCCGCTTCGGCCCCGAGATCCTCAAGAATTTCGCCGAGACCTATCGCAAGCTGCGCAACACCATCCGCTGGATGCTGGGCTCGCTCGCCCATTTCCGCCACGAGGACCGCGTCGCGCGCGCCGCCATGCCGGAGCTCGAGCGCCTCATGCTGCACCGGCTCACCGAGCTCGACGGGCAGGTGCGCCGGGGCTACGCCGATTTCGACTTCAAGCGCGTCTTCGCCGCGCTCAACGCCTTCATGACCAGCGACCTCTCGGCGTTCTACTTCGACATCCGCAAGGATACGCTTTATTGCGATCCGATCTCCTCGACGACGCGCAAGGCGTGCCTGACCGTGCTCGACGAGCTGTTTCGCGCCACCGTGCTTTGGCTCGCGCCGATGCTGCCGTTCACCGCCGAGGAGGCCTGGCTCGCCCGCTCCCCGTCGGCCGACGGCTCCGCGCATCTCGAGCTGTTTCCCGAGCTGCCGGCGGCCTGGCGCGACGACGCGCTGGCGGAGAAATGGCACAAGCTGCGCAGCGTGCGCCGCGTCATCACCGGGGCGATCGAGATCGAGCGGGCGGGCAAGCGCATCGGCTCCTCGCTCGAGGCCGCGCCGGTGGTCTACGTGTCCGACCCCGACCTGTTCGCCGCGCTCCTCGACATCGACCTCGCCGAGATCGCGATCACCTCGGCGGCGACCCTGGTCGAGGGTGAGGGCCCGCCGGGCGCGTTCCGCCTCGACGACGTCAAGGGAGTGGCGGTCGAGGTGCGGCTCGCCGAAGGGACGAAGTGCGCGCGCTCGTGGAAGATCCTGCCGAGCGTGGGCTCCGATCCCGCCTTTCCCGACGTCTCCCCGCGCGACGCCCAGGCCTTGCGCGAGTGGGAGGCGATGCGCAAGGCGGCGGAATGATGTTGCTCGATGACGAGCCGTTTCGACTGTCGTCTCCGCACACGCAGGTCGGATACGATCACGTGATGGTTCGGTGGCTACGGGTCCCCGCTTGCGCGGGGACGACAATCTTATGAGGGCCCTGTTCTGGGGACCGCTCACGGGCTTCGCCCTGGTCATCGCCCTGGCGGCGGCGGCCGTCGACCAGGCCGCCAAGCTCTACCTCCTGTTCGTCGTCGACCTCGGGGCACGCGGCATGGTGACGCTGACCCCCTTTCTCGACCTCGTGCTGACCTGGAATACCGGCATCAGCTACGGCCTGTTCCGGCAGCAGGGGCCGCTGGGGCAATGGGCACTGCTGGCGCTCAAGGCAATTGCCGTGATCTTGCTGTGGATTTGGCTGGCGCGGACCTCCTCCCGGCTCACCGCGGCAAGCCTCGGCCTGATCATCGGCGGGGCGGTCGGCAACGCCATCGACCGTTTCGCCTACGGCGCGGTCATGGATTTCGTGTTGCTCCACCTGACCACCGCAAGCTTCAGCTTCAAATGGTACGTCTTCAACCTGGCCGACGTGGCCATCGTGGCGGGGGTGGTGGGCCTCCTCTACGAGACCCTGCTCGACCGAGGCGCCGCAAAAGCGCCCCGATCCTGATCACAATGGCAGCGGGGCAGACGGCGCATTCCGCCGTCACGTGAAGGGGATAGCTATGCGACACCGGGATCGGAAGAGGCAGCGCCGCGTCGCTGCCGCCGCGGCCGTGACGTTGGCCGTGGCGCTGGCACTGGGCGCCGGCGCCGCTTTCGCGCAGGACGACGACGAAGAGGTGCCGCTCGACACCAAGCTCTTCCGCCAGCTGATGAAGGATTTGGGCCTGCGCAAGGACGGCGAGGAGATCGACTACCGCGAGCGCGCGCCGCTGGTCGTGCCGCCGAGCCTCAACCTGCCGCCGCCGCAAGACGGCAGCCCGGTCGCCGCCAACCCGGCCTGGCCCAAGGACCCCGATGTCGTCCAGCGCAAGGCGGAAACCGTGCGCAAGAAGCAGCCCGCCCGCACCGCGGCGGACGCCATGGAGGCGGAGGGACGCCCGCTGTCGCGCGCCGAGCTCGACCGCGGCAAGACCACCGCCAAGGCCGGCGGATCGGAGTCGCCCGAGGAGGCGGGGCGCGCGATGCTGCCCGCCGAGCTGCATTCCAAGAGTTTCTTCAAGGACATGTTTTCGTCCTTCAGCAACGAGGCGGAGGTCGGCAAGTTCGACGGCGAGCCGGTGCGCGACAGCCTGACCGCGCCGCCGGCGGGCTATCAGACGCCGTCGCCCGAGCAGCCCTACGGACTGCGAACCACGGGCCAGAAATCCAAAGCCAAAGCGGCTACTGTCGAAGACCGCGCCGTGGGGTATGATCGCTGACGGCGGCTACGGCGCCGCCGCGTATTGCCCACGCTTGCTCCACCCGTCGCCAGCGGCCGGCGCTTGGCGAAACCGCCCGCGACCGTGCGGGCCCGTGCCGTCGTTCGTAGGACCATCGTCTTGCTGAAAGCTCCCATCACCTTGGCCGCGCTCGCCGTCGTCGCGAGCGCGCTTGCCGGCGCCATCGGCACCGCCGCCGCCGGCGCTCCCCACGTCACCCATTTCACGCTGCCCAACGGGCTCGAGGTCGTGGTCATCCCCGACCATCGCGCGCCGGTCGTGACCAACATGACCTGGTACAAGGTGGGCTCCGCCGACGAGACACCGGGCAAATCGGGGCTCGCACATTTCCTCGAGCACCTGATGTTCAAGGGCACGGCCAAGAATCCGTCCGGGCGCTTCTCGCAAGTCGTCGCCACCATCGGCGGCCAGGAGAACGCGTTCACCTCGGCCGACTATACCGGCTATTTCCAGCGCGTGCCGCGCGACGAGCTCAAGGCCATGATGGAGTTCGAGGCCGACCGGATGACCGGGCTGGTGCTCTCCGACGAGGTGGTGCGGCCCGAGCTCAACGTCGTGCTGGAGGAGCAGAACATGCGCGTCGCCAACAATCCGGCGGCGCGGCTCGGCCAGCAGATGGATGCCGCGCTCTATCTCAACCATCCCTATGGCCGGCCGGTGATCGGCTGGCGCCACGAGATCGAGCAACTCGACCGCGCGGCGGCGCTTGACTTCTACCGGCGCTTCTACACCCCCAACAATGCCATCGTCGTGGTGGCCGGCGACGTGACGCCGGAGGAAGTGCGCAAGCTCGCCGAGGAAACCTATGGCAAAGTCCCGCGCGTGGCGGAGATCAAGCCGCGCGTGCGCCCGCACGAGCCGGAGCAGGAGGCGCCGCGCACCGTCACCCTCGCCGATCCGCGGGTCACGCAGCCGACGGTGAGCCGCTACTATCTCGTGCCCTCGAGCACGTCGGGCCGGCCGGGCGAGACCGAGACGCTCGATCTGCTCACGCATATCCTGGGCCGGGGCGCCAACAGCCGCCTCTACCAGACGCTGGTGGTCGACAAGGGAATCGCCGTGAATGCCGGGGCGAGCTACGACGGCACCGCGCTCGACGACACCCGCCTCGCCGTCTATGCCACCCCCAAGCCGACGACGACCCTGCCGCAGCTCGAAGCGGCGATCGACGCCGTGCTCGCCGAGGTGATCGAGAACGGGGTGACCGCGGACGAGCTCGAACGCGCGAAGAACCGCCTGATCGCCGACGCCACCTACGCCAACGACAACCAGCGCACCATGGCGCAATGGTACGGCTCCTCGCTGGCCACCGGCGCCACCGTGGACGAGGTGCGCACCTGGCCCGACCGCATCCGTGCGGTCACCGCCGAGGCCGTGCACGCGGCGGCGCGCCACTGGCTCGACAAGCGCCGCTCGGTCACCGGCTATCTCGTCAAGGAA
>JBAUOM010000622.1:0-3564 GCA_049579765.1 Xanthobacteraceae bacterium | reverse complement strand
GAAATCACGATCGAAGGCGATGTCCTGGTAGTCGGCGGCGGCGGCGCGGGCATGTTCGCGGCGGTCGCCGCCGCACGCGGCGGCGCCCGCGTCGTCCTCGTCGACAAGAACGTGGTCGGACGCGGCGGCGCCACCATCATGGCGCAGATGACCTGCGCCTCGGCCCTGGGCGAGGTCGAGCCGGACAGCCCGCAGCTCCACCTCGAGGACACGCTCGAGGCGGGTCGCGGACTTTGCAACCAGGACCTCGCCGCGCTTCTCTGCGAAGGCAGCCCGAAGCGGATCCGCGAGCTCGCGGGGTGGAACGTCAATTGGGCCCGCCGTGACGACGGCAAGATCAACCAGGTCAAGGCGCCGGGCCACAGCCGCCAGCGCTGCGTGTATGTCGATTTCCTGGCCACGGGCGCGGCGATCTGCGCCGCGCTGCGCAACCGGGTGAGCCGCGACTCGAATATCCGCCGGATCAGCAACGTCACCGTGACCGACCTCGTCGTTCACCACGGCGAGATCGTCGGCGCGGTCGGCATCGACGTGCCCACGGGCATGCCGGTCAAGCTCAAATGCAGCGCGGCGATCCTGTGCACCGGCGGGCTCACCAAGATGTTCGCCCGCACCACCGCGTCCAACAATCTCGCCGGCGAAGGCGTCGGCCTCGCCTTGCACGCCGGCGCCCGCGTGATCGACATCGAGTTCCTGCAGTTCTATCCCAACGGTCATCTTGCGCCGCGCATGGTCGGGCTCGACCCCACGACCTGGGAGCCGACGCGGGTCAAGCTCGGCGGGCGCCTGCTCGACGGCAATGGCGACGAGTTCCTGCACCGCTACGGCGAGGGGCAAGGCGGCAACTACGACACGGCGCGTGACATACTCACGTTCGCGATCTGCAAGGAGGTGGAGGCCGGACGCGGGACGCCGCATGGCGGGGTTTATCTGTCGTTCCAGCACATCGACGAGCAGAAGCTCAGGAATGCCCTGGGACCGGTGGTCAAGATCTTCGAGCGCAATGGCATCGATCTCGCCAAGCAGCCGGTCGAGGTGTTCCCGATCGCGCACTATCAGATGGGCGGCGTCGAGGTGGATACCGACATGGCGTCCTGCGTTCCCGGCCTCTTCGCGGCGGGCGAGCTCGCCGGCGGCGCCAACGGCGCCAACCGGCTGTCCGGCAACGCGCTGCCGGAGGCGGTCGTGTTCGGCGAGCGCGCCGGCGAGAAGGCCGCGCAGTTCGTGTCGCGAAACAAGTCGGCAAAATGGGCGGAACCGGCGGCGCGAGCGCACCTCGACCGGGTTCGTGCCATGGTCGGGAAGAACGCAACCCATGGGCGCTCACCCACGCGCCTGATGGCCGAGCTCAAGGAGCTGATGTGGCGCAAGGTCGGCCCCTTCCGCAACGCGCGCGATCTCGGCGCGGCGCTCGACCGCATCCGCGCGATGCAGCGCGACGATCTCCACGCGCTCGCGGTGTCGGCGCAGCCAACCTACAACACGAGCCTGGTCGAATGGCTGGAATTGCGTAACGGACTCCTCGCCGCGGAAGCGGTGGCCACCGCGGCGCTGTGCCGGCAGGAGAGCCGCGGCGCCCACCAGCGCGACGATTTCCCGCAGGCGAGCGAGCGCTATCTCGCCAATCAGCGGCTGTCGCTGAGCGACGGCGCGCTCGCATCGAGCTTCTCGAGGCTTCACGCATGACCGCCCCCGACAACGCCGGCACGCCCGCGCGCAAGACCGCGCGGCTGAAGATCTGGCGGGGCAGCAGCCGCGACGGCGGCGGCTACGCGGAATTCGACGTGGCCTACGAGGACGGCGACTCGGTGCTGGACGGCCTCGTGCGCATCCGGCTCGAGGGCGATCCCGACCTCGCCTTCCGCTTCAGCTGCTTCAATGCCAATGTCTGCAAGGAGTGCACGATGTTGATCGACGGCGAGGTCGAATACGCCTGCATCGCGAAGCTGCGGCCGGGCGTCATTCAGCTCGACCCGCTTCCGAACCTCCCGCTGGTCCGTGACCTCGTCACCGACACGCTCTCGCGCAAGGAACGAATTTGACCGTCGAGAGAACAGTGCGACGTACTCGGTCCGCTCCCCTCCCCCTTGTCGGGAGGGGTTGCGGGTGGGCGTGGTGCGATGTGGCGCGCTCAGGTCCCAATCCACCGCGAGCCGTTCCGGCGGTGAGCTCGACATGAAACCGGTCGCGTTCGACTATGCGCGCCCCGTCACCCTCGCCGAGGCTGCCGGGCTGCTCGGGCGGGAGAACGGCTCCGCCAAGGCCCTGGCTGGAGGGCAGTCGCTCGGGCCGATGCTGAACTTGCGCCTCGCCCAGCCCGATCTGCTGGTCGACCTCACGTCGATCCCCGAGCTGATGGCGGTGACGGACGAGCGCGATCACGTCGATCTCGGCGCCTGCGTCACCCATGCCGACATCGAGGACGAGCGCGTGCCGGACTATGCCAACGGCCTGCTGCGCCACGTCGCGGGCCGCATCGCCTACCGTGCCGTGCGCAACCGCGGCACCATCGGCGGCAGCGTGGCGCACGCGGATCCCGCCGCGGACTGGATTTCCGCGCTGGCGCTGGCCGGCGCCGAGGCCATCGTCTGGACGCCGCGAGGGAGCCGGCCGGTGGCGGTGGGCGATTTGATCGTGGCGGCGTTCACCACGGTGCTGCAGCCCGGCGAGATCATCCGATCGATTCGGGTTCCCAAATTCTCCCCGCAGGCGCGCTGGGGCTTCTACAAGTTCAGCCAGAAGGCCGGGGAGTTCGCCCATGCGATCGGCGGCGTTCTTCACGACCCGGCGCGCGGAACGTTTCGCGCCGTGATCGGGGCCATCGAGACCGCGCCCATCGTCGTTCCCGATGCTGCGGCGCTGTTCGGCGGCGGCTTCGGCTCCGGCCTCGCCGAGCGCCTGGATGCCGCGGTCGTGCGCCGGCTTCTCGACGGCAAGGGCGTGCGCGACGACTATATCCGCGGCCTCGCCGCCGTCGCGCTCAGGCGCGCCGCCGGGCAGGCGTGGGGGGCGTGAGCATGTTCTCGCTGGCCATCAACGGGCGGCGGGTCGAGGCCGACACCGAGCCGCGCCTGAGCCTCGCCGACTTCCTGCGCGAGCATGAGTTCCTCACCGGCACCCATATCGGCTGCGAGCACGGCGTGTGCGGCGCGTGCACGGTGCTGATCGACGGCGCGCCCGCCCGCTCCTGCATCACGCTCGCGCTCGCCTGCGACGGCGCCGAGGTCACGACCATCGAAGGCCTGGAGCAGGATCCGTCGATGACCGTGCTGCGCGAGGCGTTTTCCGAACGGCACGCCTTGCAGTGCGGCTATTGCACGCCCGGCATGCTGATCACCGCCCGCGACATCCTCATGCGGCTTCCCGAGGCCGACGAGCGCAGGATCCGCCTCGAGCTCTCCGGCAATCTCTGCCGCTGCACCGGCTATGTCGGCATCGTCGCCGCGGTGATGAGCGCGCTTGCGCAGCAGCATGCATCGCAACGCGTCGCCGCGGCGCCCAAGCGCGGTCTCGGCCCGGTCGGATCGCATCCGCCGGGCGCGGGGCGCGGCTCCTCGCGAAGTC
>JBAUOM010000621.1:0-49201 GCA_049579765.1 Xanthobacteraceae bacterium | reverse complement strand
CCGGTCATCGGCGTCGAGGCCGGACGGCTGGTGCTCGACGGCCACGCGCCGGTCGCGGCCGACGAGATTCTGTGGACCACGCAGGCCGCGCCGGCCCGCTGGCTGGCACAGGCCGCGTTGCCGCTCGACGAGAACGGCTTTCTCAGGGTCGAGGATACCTTGCGCGTCGCCGGGCATCACGACGTGTTCGCGGCCGGCGACACCATCGCATTCGCCGCGCGCGAATTGCCGAAGTCGGGTGTGTATGCCGTGCGCGCGGGACCGGCGCTCGCCGAAAACATCCGCCGCGCCTTGACCGGCAAATCCCTGCAGCCATTTCGGCCCCAGCGCGAGGCGCTCTATCTGGTCTCGACCGGCGAGCACCATGCGATCGGCGCCC
This sequence comes from Xanthobacteraceae bacterium, assembly GCA_049579765.1. GTDB lineage: Bacteria > Pseudomonadota > Alphaproteobacteria > Rhizobiales > Xanthobacteraceae > VAZQ01. The sequence continues at coordinate 48,822 of JBAUOM010000621.1, read as the reverse complement.
GCAATGGCCTCGTGGTCGAAGGCGCGTGGGTGTGGCGCTGGAAGGACTGGATCGATCGCCGCTTCATGCGCAAGTTCAACGAGCTGCCTGAAATGGCGACGCCGCCGGCGGCGGTGTCGCCATTGGCCGACCGGCGGGCCCTCGAGGAAATTTCCGCCATCGCCATGCGCTGCGGCGGCTGCGGCGCCAAGGTCGGAGCGACGGTGCTCACGCGTGCGCTCGCAAGCATCGAGCCGGCCGCGCGCGCCGACGTGGTCGTCGGTCTCGACGCGCCGGACGACGCGGCGCTGGTCGATGTCGGCGGCGACCGGCTCGCGCTGCAGACCGTCGATTATTTCCGCGCCATCGTCGACGACCCTTACTTGCTCGGCAAGATCGCGGCCAACCATGCGCTCGGCGACGTCTACGCCATGGGCGGCGAGCCGCAGACCGCACTGGCGATCGCCACCGTGCCGTACGGGCTCGAGGCCAAAGTCGAGGCCGACTTGTCCGCGATGATGGCGGGCGCGAACGAGGTGCTGCGCGAAGCCAGCTGCGCGCTCGTCGGCGGCCATACCAGCGAAGGCGCCGAGCTGGCGCTCGGCTTCGCGGTCAACGGACTGGTCGCGCGGGAGGCGGCGCTGCGCAAAGGCGGGCTCAGGCCCGGCGACGCGCTCATCCTGACCAAGCCGATCGGCACCGGCACGTTGCTCGCCGCCGACATGCGGGGCAAGGCCAAGGCCCGCTGGGTGATGGCGGCGATCGCCCATATGGTGCGTTCGAACCGCCGGGCAGCGGAGATCCTGCGCCAACACGGCGTGCATGCCGCGACCGACGTGACCGGGTTCGGTTTGCTCGGCCACCTCGTTGAAATGGTACGCGCCTCGGACGTCGACGTCACCATCGCGATCGACCGCGTGCCGCTGCTCGACGGCGCGCGCGAGACCGTGGCGCGTGGCATCTTCTCGTCGCTGCAGCCTCAGAATGCGCGCTTGCGCCGCGCCGTCAAGCAGGTCGAGACCGTCGCGCGGCATCCGCTCTACCCGCTGCTGTTCGACCCGCAAACGGCGGGCGGGCTGCTTGCGGCGATCCCGTCAAGCGAGGCGGAACGTTGCGTCGCCGCGCTGCGCGCGGCGGGCTACGCCGCCGCCGACGTCATCGGGTTCGCGCAAGAGCGCGGCGATGCACCGGAACCCGTCACCCTCGATCTCACCGGAGCGCGGCTCGCCGAAGCGCTCGGCGGACGACATCCGCTCGGCGACCGGGTCCGCGCGCCGGAGCGGGATGCAACCACGCAAGCATCTGTTTCCTAATGCTCCCTGCAAACGCCCGCGCGCTCCGGCGCCGCATGCCGTTAACGCCGCGGGGTCGTGGGCCAGCTCCGCAAAACGCGTTCTTCCGCGGAGGCAAATCGTATTTTTCGCAAATCGTCGCCCTGCCGGTACCCGTAACAAGCTGTTGCAGGAAGTAGCACGGGCGTGACAGTCTACGGGCGAACGCTCCCACCCAGCCAGTCGATCGCGGCCTGCGCGCCGCCCTTGCCGTGCGGCATCCGCAACGCGTTGAGGCCGACCTCGATGACGGCGAGCGTGCCCAGGATCATCGGCGCATTGACGTGTCCCATGTGGGCGATGCGGAAGGCCTTGCCCGACAGATCGCCGATGCCGATGCCGAGCACGACACCGCACTTCTTGTCGCAATAATCGACAAGCCGGCGCGGGTCACTCCCGTCGTTCATCAAGACAGTCGTCACCGTCTCGGCGCGCTCCTCCGGTTGCGCAACATTGAATTCGAATGCACGTCCTTCCGACCACTTCGCAACGGCACGACGCACCGCCTCCGCCAGCAGGCGATGCCGCAGGAAGACATTGTCGAGCCCCTCCTCGAACAGCATGTCGAGCGCCTGGCGCAGCGCGAACATGAGGTGCTCGGGCGGCGTGCCGGCATATTTCTGGTAGTGCACGTTGCCGTCGCGCGCGGTCCAGTCCCAGTAAGGCGTCCGCAAGCCGGCGCTCGCGTGCGCCTCGCGCGCACGCCGGCCGACCGCGACGAAGCCGAGGCCGGGCGGCGTCATGAGACCCTTCTGCGATCCCGAGACGGCGACATCGACGCCCCAGGCGTCCATCTCGAACGGCACGCAGCCCAGCGAGGCGACGGCATCGACCATGAAAAGGGCATCATGCTTTGCAGCCTTGATCGCCCGGCCGATGCCGGCGATGTCATTGGCCGCGCCCGAGGCCGTATCGACCTGCACCGCCAGAATGGCTTTGATCTTGCCCGCTTGGTCCGCTCGCAGGCGCGCTTCCACCTCGGCCGGACGCACGGCTCGGCGCCAATCGCCCTTGAGCGCCTCGACCTCGACGCCGAGCCCGGCCGCGGCCTCGCCCCACCCAGCCGCGAACCGGCCGCTTTCCAACACCAGGATCCTGTCCCCTTTCGACAGGACGTTGGTCAGCGCGGCCTCCCATGCGCCATGCCCGTTGGCAATGTAGATGTATGAGCGTCCCTCGGTTCGGAACACCCGGCTGAGATCCGCCAGCAAGCTGTCGGTGAGTTGCACCAGCGAACCGGAATAGATGTCCACGGCCGGCCGATGCATGGCCCTTAAGACTTCGTCGGGCACCGTGGTGGGGCCAGGAATCGCCAGGAACTCGCGCCCCGCTCGAACGGTCATTTCCTGTCCTCTTTCGCAGCTCGCGGGCCATGCTGGCATGACGAGACATTCGCCGCCAGCGCGCATCGGTGATGGACCTCGATGCGGCCCGCCTCCAAGCGGGTGAAAGAAGGAAATGGGGTCAATGGGCCCACCCTGCGGCGCGATCTCACGACGCAGAAGCGCGCCGACCGCACGGACCGGATGTGGCGCCCGCAGCCGCGGCTCGTAGGCCGCAGCTGAGCGGGCGTGTCAAGTCAGTATTCCGGGACAGGCCGAGAACGAGCGCCCGAAGGCGGTCGAGCGGCATGCGACCGCACGCCTGATCACCGTGCTTGCACGGCACGCCGCTGCGGAATCAGCGCTCGCTCGGGCAATTTACCCTCGGCCTTGGCCAACAGATGATTCTCATATTGCAGGATCAGCGCCGGCACTGCCAGGACGAGCACCGCCGCCGCCAACCCCAGGCAAATCGCGGCCGGCGACGCCAAATTCCCAAATGCCTCACCGAAGGAATAAGCGGCCAGGCCGTAGCACGTGATCCACGATGCCGCCGCCGTCGCACTGGCGAAATAGAAGTTGTGCTGCGCCATGGAATTCGTACCGGCAAGCACGGCCGCCATGTTACGCAGAAACGGCAAAAATCGAGCAATGAAAACAAACCTGCCGCCGTAGCGCACGAACAGCCATTGCCCGATCTTGATCCGCCCCTCCGTCAATCCGACGCGGGGGCCGTATCGTTTGAGCAGCTGGTTGCCGAACTTCCTGCCGATCCAAAAGCCGACACATTCGCCCACGATCGCCGCAAGGATGCCAGCCGCGATCAACGGCCAGATATTGACGCCGTGCTTGGCCGCCAAGAATGCCGCTGCAATCAAGGCCGCCTCGGCCGGCAATGGAATCCCGACGCTTTCGAGCGCGATGAATGCGGCGACCAGCCAGAAGCCATAGTTCGAGATGAACTGGGCCACTTCCCCATCTCCCCCGACCGGCGCGTACGGACGGATCCGACTTGCGCGCCGCCGCCTCCGACAAGGAATCGGAAGCACCCCCACGGCATCATGATAACCTTCTATGGCGCGTATTGGGCGCCCTTGGTTCACAATATGGCGGAAATCTTCCCATCTGTGACCTTCAGGCCACAGTGATGGCAGCCCGCGGCTCGACGACTGCCTTGGGGCGTATTGGTGCGTCCCCGCCCGCGCGATCGCTTCAAGCCAGCGACGCCTTTATGGTCCCGAGGGTTACGGCCGAGCCGCCCTTGAAGCGCGGCCGGTCGGGCTGTGGCACGCTCAAGGGTTGAACCGCGCGTTGGCTGGCCAAGCTGCGAACCGCGAGCTCTTGATACTGGAGCGTTCCGGTCCTTTTCCAGGCAATCTCCTGGTCGGTCAGTTGCCGGGCGACGCGGGCTGGAATGCCGAGCGCGAGCGATCGGGGCGGGATGACCGTGCCTTCAGGCACGAAAGCCATCGCCCCGACAATGGCGGATTCGCCGATCTCCGAGCGGTCCATGATCACCGCATTCATGCCCACCAAGACATTTCGTCCGATATGTGCGCCGTGTATCACCGCGCCGTGCCCGATGTGCCCGTCGGGTTCGACGATCGTATCGGCGTCGGGAAAGCCGTGCATCACGCAGGTGTCCTGGACATTTGCGCCTTCTCGCAACGTGATGCGTCCGAAATCGCCGCGCAGGCAGGCGGCAGGCCCGACATAGCAGCGCGGCCCGACGATCACGTCGCCGATGAGCACGGCCGTGGGATGCACGTAAGCCGTCGGGTCGACGACAGGGATGAGGTCCTCAATTGCATAGCAGTTCTGCATGGGAGTCCTATGACGAGCGCAATTGCCGGGTGTCCTGGTGAGGATTCATTGGTCCAAGCGCGGACTTGCGATCGTTGCACGACGGCCTCGATATCACGGCATCGCGCCGTCATCAGCCATCTCGCACCGTTCCGGGCCGCGCGCTCATACCATGCAATAGCCGCCGCTGATACTGATCACCTGGCCTGTAATCCAACCGCTACGCGGCGATGCGAGGAGCGCTACCGTCGGCGCGATGTCGTCGGGCCGACCAAGCCGCCGCACCGGATAGAACTTGACGAGCTTCTCGCGATTGGCGTCGAGCCAGGCAGGATCATGCTCGGTCTCGACAAGACCGAGCGAGACCGTATTCGCGGTGACGCCGGCGCGCCCCAACTCGCGCGCGAGCGATTTCATCAACGCGATGACCCCGGCGCGTGCGGCGCCTACGATCGAGAGTCCGGATTCACCGACCCGCGACGAATCGCCGACGATCGCGATGATCCGGCCATCCCCGCCTTTCTCGAGGTGCGGGCCGGCCTCATGGCACAGGTGAATGGCCCCCAGGAGGTTCACGTCGATCTGGCTGCGCCAATCCTCCGGAGTGGTGTCCTTGAACGGCTTGCGGATTGCAAGCCCCGCATTGTTCACCAGGATGTTGAGGCCGCCGAAGTCTGCAACGATGCGTTGGACCATGCCGCGCACCGCAGCGCGATCGGCGACATCGGCCTGATACGACCTCGCCCTTCCACCTTGCGCCCGCACCTCCGACACCACGCCCTCGGCCGCATCGGCCGAGTGATGATAGTGGACGGCGACCGCAGCCCCTTCTGCGGCGAGCGATAGAGCGATTTGCCGCCCGACATCCCGGGTGCCGCCGGTGACGAGCGCAATGCGCTCCTTGAGTTGAATATCCATGGGTGCCGCCTTCTGCGTGACGGAGGAACGTTCTCGCCTGCCGCGCCCGATATCCGACCCCGCTCGGACGGGAGGTCGTGTCGCACCGAAGCGCATTGCCGCGGGCTCGACCTGATCGGTTGACACCATCGCTGCGGCAATTTCATTATAGTAATGCGTACACATAATAAAGAGCTGGCACATGCGTGAAGAGTCGGGTGAACGGCGTCAACGGGAATCGGAGTCGTCCGGCGGCCGCAGCCCCGCGCAGGTGTGAGTTCCGGGTCAGCGGTACGAATCGCGACGCACAGACCGGCGCTCGACTTAAGCTCCCATCGAAAGAGGTTGAGAAGTACGTGAAGCCGGCATGGTTCGATTATTACGCACCGCGCAGCTTGGAAGAGGCTCTGCGTATTTTGGACGATGCCGGCCAGGACGGCAGAGTACTGGCAGGCGGCCAGAGCCTCGTTCCCATGCTCAACTGCCGCATCCTCTCCCCCGCGGTGGTGGTGGATATCAACCGGATCGAGGCGCTGAACCGCTTGGATGTCGGAACGGACAGCCTGACCGTCGGTGCGCTCGTTCGTCACGCCGACCTGTTGCGCAGCAGAGACGTGCGCGAAGGCTGGCCATTGCTCGCCGAGGCGACCACACAGGTTGCGCACCCGGCGATCAGGAATCGCGGAACTGTTTGCGGCAGCGTGTCCCACAACGATCCGGCCGCGGAGCACCCCGGCGTGCTGGTGACGCTCGACGGCACGGTGGTGATAGCGGGGGCGGCCGGGCGCCGCGAGCTGCCGGCGGAGCAGTTCTTCGCCGGCATGCTGTCGACGGCGCTAGAGCCGGGCGAGATTGTGGTGGAGGTGCGTTACCCGCGTCCACCCGCCGGCACGGGCGCGGCGTTCGTCGAGTTTGCCCGCCGCCTCGGCGATTTCGCCATTGCCGGCGTGGCCGCCACGTTGCGGATGCGGGAAGGAGTATGCGAAACGGCGCGACTGACAATCCTGGGGATGGGCGACGGCCCGTTTCGGGCCCGTGCGGCGGAAGCCGCGCTCACGGCGGGCCGGATAGGTGCCGACGGACACCGGGAGGCGTTCGCCGCCGCGGCTGCAAGCGTCGTAGCCGCAGTCGATCCGGCCGACGACGTGCATGCATCTTCTTCGTACCGGAGACATCTGGCGGGCGTGTTAACAGTGCGAGCCCTGGAGACGGCGCTGGCGCGGGCGACAGGAGAGCAAACTGGCTAGGGAGCAACGCATCCAGCTGACCGTGAACGGCAGGACCTACGAGAAGACCGTTCCGGTACGCTTGTCGCTGGCGGACTTCCTGCGGGAACATCTGCATCTCACCGGCACGCATCTCGGCTGCGAGCATGGCGTGTGCGGCGCCTGCACGATCTCCATGAACGGGCGCAGCGCGCGCTCGTGCCTCACGCTGGCCGTACAAGCCGACGGCGCGGATATAGTCACCATAGAAGGCCTGCGCGCCGAAGACGGCACGCGCCACCCGCTGCAACAAGCCTTCCATGAGAACTTCGCATTGCAATGCGGCTATTGCACGCCGGGGTTTCTCATCACCGCGATCGAGCTGTTGCGGGAGAACCCCGATCCCGACGAGCAGGAGGTGCGTGAAGCGTTGTCGGGCAACATTTGCCGCTGTACCGGTTACCAGTCCATCGTCAATGCCGTGCTGGCGGCGGCACGCAAAGAGCAGGGTCTCGAAAAAAGCGAGCCCGGGAACGCGCGGAGTAGCGATTCGCGCGGGAGGGAGTCCGCTTGATGTCGGATACGCGCTTCGTCAATCGCAGGGCCGTCGGAACGTCGGTGTTGCCGGACGAGGCAATCCCGCTGGTCGAGGGTGAGGGCCGCTTCCTCAACGATATCCGGCTGCCGGGCATGTACCACGTGGCGTTTCTGCGCAGTCAGCACGCCCATGCCCGCCTCCGCTCAGTCGATACGAGCGAGGCACGGGAGTTGCCCGGCGTCATCCAGGTGCTGACGGGCAAGGAGCTCTTGGGAAAGGTCGATCCCTTTTGCAGCATGCCCAACCGTTTCTCCGGCGGCGAGTCGACACAGCACTGGCTCGCGGTCGATAAGGTACGGTTCTGCGGCGAGGCGATATGCGCGGTCGTCGCCGAGGACCGCGCCACCGCCGAAGACGGCGTGGACCTCATCAAGGTCGAGTATGACCCGTTGCCCGCCGTCACGGATCCACGCTTGGGCGAGCGAGACGACGCCCCGCTCGTGCATGACACTTGCCCGAACAACTATCTCATCAAGCGCGAGTTCGAACGCGGCAATGTGGATGACGCGTTTCGCAATGCCCACCTCGTGGTCAAACGGAAGTTCCGTATCGGCCGCAAACAGGCGTTGTGCCTGGAAGGTCGCGGCTGCGTCGCCGCCTACCGGGAAAGCGCGTTCATCCTGACCGTATGGATCAGCCACCAGCTCCCCTACGTCGTGCGCCATTACATCGCCGAGCATCTCCGACTGCCGGAGAACGAGGTTCGGGTCATTATCCCGCATACCGGCGGCGGCTTCGGCCAAAAGGCCTCGATTTATCCCGAGGAATTCGTCTGCGCCTATCTCGCACTCGGGCTGCGTCGCCCGGTGAAGTGGGTGGAAGACCGGCTCGAGAACATGGTCGCCTCCACCCACGCACGCGATCAGTACATCGAGGTGCAGGCGGCGGCGGACCGGGAAGGCCGCATCCTCGCACTCAGCTCCGATGTCTGGGTGGATGTCGGCGCATACTCCACCTATCTCTGGTCGGCGGGCATGGAGCCGCTTCAGACCGCAGGCCTCATGCCCGGCCCCTACAAGATCGGGGCCATGCGTTACCGGACCCGCGGTGTGGCGACCAACAAGACGCCGGTCGGCCCCTACCGCGCGGTGGGCCGCCCGTCGGCGTCGGCGTCGCTGGAGCTGCTGCTGGACGAGGTGGCGCGTCGCCTTGGCCTCGATCCGGTGGAGGTGCGCCGACGCAACCTCATTCCCAGGGAGGCGATGCCCTATCGCAACGTGAACAACCTCGTGCACGACAATGTAAACTACGTGCCGTGCCTGCAGCTCTCGACCGCAAAGGCGCAATATGAGCGGCTGCGCGCCGAGCAACGCGAAGCCCTGGCCAACGGCAAGCTGCGCGGCATCGGCGTGGCCTGCTATGCGGAGCTCACCGGCCTCGGCACGAGCACGGCAGTCGGTCCCGGAACCCTGCTGCAGCCCGGCCGCGACGCGGTGACCCTGCGCCTGGAAACGACCGGGGTCCTCACCATTGCGGCGGCGCTTCCCTCCCAAGGCCAGCGGATCATCACGGCGCTCAGGCAAGTGGCGTCGGACGAGCTCGGCATGCGGCTCTCCGACATCACCAGCCTGACCAACGACACCGCCACGGCACCGTACGGTTTCGGCACCTTCGCGTCGCGCACCGCCGTGTTCGGCAGCGGAGCCGTCATCCAGGCCGCGCGCGAGCTGCGCCGACGTATCCTGGCCCTGGGCGGCATGCTGCTGCAAGCGTCCGCCGACGAGCTCACCATCGTCGACAGCGTCGTACAGACGATCGACCGCTCAAAAAGCTTGCCGCTTCGCAAGATGGCCGAGCAGAGCTATTTCTCCGCCAAGCACATCCCGCCGGAGCTCAATCCCGGCTTTGAGGTCACTGCTTTCTACGACCCCAAATTCGGAAGCTTTGCTGGCGGCGCGCATATCGCCGTCGTGGATGTCGATCCGCTGACAGGCCAAGTGAAGATCGTGCGCTACGTGGCCGCGGAAGATGTCGGCACCGTCATCAATCCGGCCGTCGTCGAGGGGCAGATCATCGGCGGCATCGCCCAAGGCATCGGAGAGGCGCTCCTGGAAGAGCTCGTGTATGATGATGCCGGTCAACCGCGGACGGTGACGCTCGCCGACTATCTGGTCCCTTCCGCCTTGGAGATCCCCCAAATCGAGCTGCATCACGCCAACGCGCCCTCCGGAGCGCTGGGCGGCTTCAAAGGCTGCGGCGAGGGCTCGATCATCGGCGCGCTCGGCGCGGTGGCCTGCGCGGTCGCCGATGCGCTGAGCCGCCGAGGCGGCGACATTCACGAGTTCCCGGCGACCCCGGAACGTGTGCTCAAGGGATTGGGGGTGCTACCGAGCGAGGCGTGAAGCGGAAACGGGTGGAAGAGGCTGCGCTCGTGATCGCCGGCGTCAGATGGATCGATGGACGTCAGGTTCGAATTGGACTGAACCCGCATGCAACTGGATTCCCGAGGACTTGAGCTCACGACCTCGAGCAAGAGCGCGGCCGGGCATATCGATCAAGCCGTCGCGGACTTCCTCGATTATCGTGTGACGGCTTCCGGCCAGGTCAAGGCGGCGCTGGAGCAGGATCCTGCCTTTGTCCTTGCTAAATGCTTCCGCGGCTACTTCCTGTTGATGCTGGAGAACAAGGCCATCCTGCCGAAGGTTCAGCAGACCCTCGATGAGATTCGCCCGAATCTCGATGCAGCCACGCGACGCGAGCGCTTGCACGTCGAGGCGCTGGAGGCGTGGGCGGCCGGCGACATCATGAAGGCGTGCTTTCATTGGGAGGAGGTCCTTGCGGATTTTCCGCTCGACCTCCTCGCCCTCAAGCTCCACCACACAATGAGCTTCTATGCCGGACGCAGCCATGTCATGCGGGCGGTCGTCGCGGGCGTCCTCGGAGAGTGGAACGACGAGGTTCCTGGATATGGATGCGTGCAAGGCATGTACGCCTACGCCCTCGAAGAGTGCGGCGCCTACGAGGAAGCGGAACGCTGGGGGCGTGAAGCCGTCGAGCGAAACCCGGGAGACCTTTGGGCTATCCACTCCGTCGCCCACGTCATGGAAATGCAGGGGCGCTCCGCCGAAGGCGTCAAATGGCTGGACTACTCGCGGGACCAATGGGCTCACAAGAATCCGTTCAAGGCGCACGTTTGGTGGCATGCGGCGTTGTTCTGCTTGGCGCAGGGCGAATATGATCGGGCGCTGAGCCTCTACGATAACGAGCTGTGCTCGGTGAATTCCGAGACCTACGTGGACGTGTCGAACCAGGCCGCGCTGCTCAAGCGTCTCCAGATGAGCGGCGTGGACGTGGGGGAGCGCTGGAAGGCGCTGGCGGAGCACTCCGAAAAGCGCATCCACGACCACATGCTCCCGTTCCGAGATGCGCACTTCTGCCTCGCGCTCGCCGCGAACGGAAACTTCGACGCGGCGCGACGTCACATCGAGTCCATGGCGGCCTTTGCAGCGCGGAACGAAGGGTGGCGGGCGCAGGCCACGAAGAACGTCCTTATCCCCTTGTGTGAAGGCATGGTTGCCTATGAGTCGGGCAACCATGACAAGGCATGTGACCTCTTATGGCCGATGCGTCATGAGCTCGCGACGGTCGGCGGCAGCCATGCGCAGCGCGACTTGTTCTCGCAGATCATCTGCGATGCCGCGCTGCGCGCCAACAGGCTCTCCGTTGCCCGCAGTCTGCTCTCCGAACGCGTGCTGAGTCGCGGGACAAGGAGGAAAAGCTGGGAGTCATATTCCGGCGTGCTGGCCGCGCTCGGCGAGACCGAGCGCGCGCAAGCGGCGAAAAAGCAAGGCGAGATGGCGTCCGAGTTCGGTGCATGAGCTTGACCGGGGCGGTGACGTAGACGGGCCCCTGGATCGCAGGAGATCGACATGAACCAAATGGTTCTACCCAAGAAAGTCGAGACCGTTTCCGCCAACAAATACGGCGCCTTCCAGTGGGACGACCCGCTGCTGCTGGAAAGTCAGCTGACGGAAGACGAGCGCATGATCCGCGACAGTGCGCGCACCTACTGTCAGGACAAGCTGATGCCGCGGATCCTGATGGCAAACCGCGCCGAAGAGTTCGACCGCGCCATCATAAGCGAGTTGGGCGAGCTCGGTCTGCTCGGATCGACGCTGCCGGAAAGATATGGCGGCTCCGGCACGAGCTACGTGGCGTACGGGCTGGCGGCCCGCGAAGCGGAGCGGGTCGATTCGTGCTACCGCTCGGCAATGAGCGTGCAAAGCTCCTTGGTCATGCATCCGATCTACGCTTACGGCAGCGAGGAGCAGCGGATGAAGTATCTGCCCAAGCTCGCGAGCGGCGAGTGGGTGGGCTGCTTCGGTCTGACCGAGCCGGACCATGGCTCCGATCCGGGCTCGATGACGACGCGGGCGAGATCCGCCGATCGCGGCTTCCGGATGACCGGCAGCAAGACGTGGATCACAAACTCGCCGATCGCCGACGTGCTGGTGGTTTGGGCGAAGACCGATGACGACGTGATCCGCGGTTTCGTGCTGGAGCGCGGCATGAAGGGGCTTTCGACGCCGAGGATCGAGGGCAAGCTGAGCCTGCGCGCGTCGATCACCGGCCAAGTCGTGATGGACGACGTCTTCGTGCCGGCGGAGAACCTGCTGCCGAACGTGACCGGACTGGCCGGTCCGTTCGGCTGCCTCAACCGGGCGCGCTTCGGCATCGCCTGGGGAGCGATGGGTGCGGCCGAATTCTGCTGGCATGCGGCCCGTCAATATACCCTCGACCGCAAGCAGTTCGGCCGGCCGCTGGCTGCCAACCAGCTGGTTCAGAAGAAGCTCGCCCACATGCAGACCGAAATAACTCTCGGGCTGCAGGCCTGCCTGCAGGCGGGGCGGCTGTTCGACGCCGGCAAGCTCGCACCCGAGGCCATCTCACTGATCAAGCGCAACAATTGCGGCAAGGCGCTGGACATCGCCCGCGCCGCCCGCGACATGCACGGCGCCAATGGCATCAGCGACGAATTCCACGTCATGCGCCACGTGGTGAACTTGGAAACCGTCAATACTTACGAAGGCACTCACGACATTCATGCCCTCATTCTGGGCCGGGCGCAGACGGGAATTCAGGCGTTTTTTGCGTAGTCGGCAGACGGACGGCGCCGGTGTTCAGCCGGGGCCGGCGACCAGGGTCCGCGACGCGTCGGCGCGGCGCGGCGCGCGCTCGCCCGGTTGCTCCGCCGGGTGAGCATCCCGGTCCAGCGTCTTCAGCTCACGCCGCATGATCTTGCCCGACGACGTCGTCGGCAGGCCGGGCACGAATTGCACCTCGCGCGGCATCTTGTAGGCGGCCAGATGCTGCCTGCAATAGTCGAGGATACCGTTTGCATCCGCGGCGGCGCCGGCCTTGAGCACGATATAGGCCTTGGCGATTTCGCCCTTGTGCGGATCCGGCTTGGCCCCGACGCCGACCATGGCGACCGACGGGTGGCCGCAAATGACGCGCTCGATCTCGGCCGGGTAGATGTTGTAGCCCGCCGTCAGGATCATGTCCTTCTTGCGATCGACGACGTAGAAATAGCCGTCCGCATCCATTTTGCACAGATCGCCGGAATGCAGCCAGCCGTCGGGCTCGATGGCTTCCGCGGTCGCCTTCTCGTTGCCGTAGTAGCCGAGCATGGTGAACGGGCCCTTGACCATCAGCTCGCCCACTTGGCCGTCCGGCAAGGTCTTCGACGGATCCGCCGGATCGGCGATCCGGCCCTGCATGAACGGCATCATGATTCCGACCGAGCCCAGCCTGTTTTCGCAGTAAGCATGCTGCATGATGCCGGGACCGGCGAGCTCGGTCATGCCCCATAGCTCGAGCATCGGCGAGCCGGTGCGCTCAAGCCATTCGGTCGACTTCGCGGCGGGCATGGCTTGCCCGCCGACGACCGCCACCCGCAGCGACGACAGGTCGTATTTTTCAAAGTCGGGATGCGCCAGCATGTAAAGGTACATGGTCGGCACGCCGTCCATAATGCTCACCCTGTGGCGCTGAATCGATTCGAGCGCCTGCTGGGCATCGAACTTTTCCAGCATCACAAACGTGAGGCCGAGAAGAAAGCTCAAATTCATCACGACGGTGCCGTAGACATGCGCCAGCGGCAGGCCGGTGAATTGGATATCGTGCTGCGTCCGCACATTCATCGCCGCGGTCAGCGCTGCATTCAATACGACGCTTCGGTGGCTCAGCATCGCGCCCTTGGGAAATCCGGTCGTGCCGGACGTGTAGCAAATCGTGGATAGGTCCCCGGCGGCATTCCCGGGCGGCTCGATCGTGTCGGCTTGTCCCGCAACCAGATCGTCGAACGAAATCGTACCCTCCGGTGGAGCCCCGCCGAGGACCACGATCTCCTTCAAGTTGCCGTCATCCTTGAGATGCAAGACAGGCTTGGCGCGCTCCGACGTGGTGATGAGCACTCTCGCGCCGCAATCCTTGACGACATAGGCCAGTTCATCCGCGGTCAGCATGGCATTGACCGGATTGAGGACGCCACCAGCCTTGGCGATGCCGATATAGCTGATCACCCATTCCCCGCTGTTCTGCGCGAACAGCGTCACGCGGTCGCCCTTCTTGACGCCGAGCGCCTTCAGCCCGTTGGCGGCCTGATTGCTGAGCCGTTCAAGCTGGCGATAAGTGAACGTCGTGTCACCGAAGATCAGCGCGGTCTTGTCCGGATGGCGTGCGGCGGTCGCCGGCAGGATCTGATCGATGGTGTCCTTCAGCATGGCGGCGCATCCCCCAATTGATATTTTTTGATAGCCGTTTTTCGCGCAACGATATCATCCGCATTTCAACCCTTAAAGCGCATAATCCCTCCGCGATCCGCTTGCTCCCGCAACGACCGCAGCGAGAATCCGTCCAATTTTCGGCTTTTCGATTTCTGCGGAATCCGTTTGCAAGCGTCGGGCAGAACTCGCAGGCAGTGCGGCACGATCGGGCTTCGCGCAGCGACAGGCAAAGGCGGCGCTCGCGATAATGGAGCGCCGCCCGAGAAGGAAGCGGAATTCCTCAACCCTGGCTATTTGGCCACGTTGACGTACTTGCCGTTGACCACCTTGAGGATGGCACTGGAACCTGCCCCGTCGCGGTGCTCGTCCATCGTGATTTCGCCGGCGACGCCGGGGAAATTCTTGAGACCGGCGAGGCACTCCCGGATCTTGTCGCGGTCGGAGTCGAGGTCGCTCGGCTTGTTCGTGACGCCCGAGGCCTCGATGCAGTGCTTATAGGCGTAGATAATGTCGTAGGCCCTTGGTCCACTGTAGGGCGGCAGCGTGCCGTTGTTCTTCGCAAGGGCTTTCTTGGTGTAGGCCTGCACCTCCGGCCGCGGATCGTCGAGCCAGGCGGCGGAGGACATGTAGGCGCCCTCGGCGGCCTGGCCGGCAATGTCGATGAAGCCGGGCGCGCCGGCACAGGCGCCGCCGACCATCGGAACCTTGAGCCCCTGCTTGTACGCCTCTTTCGCTATGGCGGCAGCGTTCTGGTAGCAGGAGCCGAACGCGATCCCATCGGCGCCCAGCGCTTTCGCCTTGGTGATCTGCGCCGAGTAGTCCGTGTCCTTGGTGCGGTAGGTGAGTTTGTCCAGCACCTCCACGCCGTTTTCTTTCAGAAGGACCGGCATGATCTTGTCGCCCTCCGCCTTGGACACCGCGTCTTCGGCGTCGTAGATGATGACGACCTTCTTGGGCTTGTACTCCTTGACCCATGCCGCGACCACCGGCTTGAGCTGCTTGTCGCTGGTCAGCGTGTTGCGGAAGGCCCATTTGCTCATGGCCGAAAGTCCCGGCTTGGCCGAGCAGTAGGAGTTGATCACGGTCTTGAAGCGCGAGTCGAGCTGCGGCGCGATCGCCTCGAACTCGGAGCTGAAGCACGGTCCCGAGATGGCCAGGACCTTGTCGCGCTCGACCAGCCGGCTGATCATCTTGAGCGCCTCAGGCTCCAGCGTCTGCGTGTCGTAGCAGACAAGGTTGATCGGCACGCCGCCGATGCCGCCCTTCGCATTGATTTCCTCGACCGCGAACTCCATGGAGAACTTCGCGGCCTGGCCCCACTCGGCGCCTTTTCCGGTCAGGGGCACCATGCAGCCTATCTTGACGTCGCGGCCCGCCAGCTTGGCGGCCTCGGCGTTGTCGTGCGATGTGGCGGTGAACACGATGGCCGCGGCGGCCAACGACATCGCGAACTTGCCTGAAAGTCCCATCGTTACGTCCCTCCTAAAGTCGGTGAACAGACACATCAACCACGCCGCGGTGCTTCGCAGCGTGCGCTTGTGGCACTGCAAGATATGTTAGCTCCAAATTTGCAACATCCACACCTCCATCGCACGTCGATCGGCCCCCGCAATGCGCTTTCATGCCGCATGCCGCCCGAGGTAAGTGTGCTGGACCTCCGGGTCGTTGAGGAGCTGCCGGCCGGATCCGCTCATAACAATCCTGCCGCGCTCCATGACGTAGGCATGATCGGCGGCCTGCAACGCTTGGCGGGCGTTCTGCTCAACCAGCAGGATGGTCTTGCCTTCGGCTTGCAACTCGCGCAGCGTGAGGAAAATTCGCGTGACGAACTTGGGTGCGAGGCCGAGCGACGGTTCGTCCAGCAGCAGCAGTTTCGGCCGCGCCACCAACGCCCGCCCGATCGCCAACATCTGCTGCTCGCCGCCGCTCAGAGTTGCGGCCAGTTGATCGCGGCGCTCGTCCAGCACCGGGAAGCGCTCGAAAACCGCGGCGATGTCGGTTTTGATCCTCGAATCGGTGCGCGTGAACCCACCCATTCGCAGGTTGTCCATCACCGTCATGCGCTTGAGGATGGCGCGGCCCTCGGGCACCTGGCTCAGGCCAAGCGCGACGATCTTGTGCGGCGCGCGGCGGACGATGCTCTTGCCCTCGAACTCGACGCCGCCCGCCGTCGGCCGCAGCAGTCCGGATATGGTTTTCAAGAGCGTCGTCTTTCCCGCGCCGTTGGCGCCGATCAAAGTGACGATCTGCCCCCGCTCGATCGTGAGGCTGACGTCGCGCAACACCTCGATCTTTCCGTATCCGGAACGCAGGCCATGGATCGCCAGCATCGTCATAGCTGCACGTCCTCGCCGAGATATGCCTCGATCACGACCGGATCGCTTCGAATTGTTTCCGGCGTTCCTTCCGCAATCTTGGTTCCGAAATTGAGCACGGTCACGCTGTCGGAGATATCCATCACCAGTCGCATGTCGTGCTCGACGAGAATGATCGTGACGTCGCGGTCGCGAATACGCGTGATGACATCATCGAGTTCCTCGGTCTCGCGCGGGTTCATTCCCGCCGCCGGCTCGTCGAGCAGCAAGAGGCGCGGCCGCGTGGCAAGCGCCCGCGCCAGTTCCAGCCTGCGCTGTTCCCCGTAGGGCAGATCGGACGCCTTGGCCGCCTGCTTTTCCGCGAGTCCGAGAAATTCGAGCAGCTCGATCGCGGTCGCGCGCATCCGGCGCTCTTCGTCCGCCTCACGGAACGGAGGGTGCAGGATCGCCTCGCCGAGCGCCTTCCAAACGGAAGGGTAGGCACGGCAATGCTCGCCGATCATGACGGTCTCCATGACCGTCAAATGCGGAAACAAGCGGATGTTCTGGAAGGTGCGGGCAATGCCCTTGATCGTCCGTTTGGACGGGCGGACGTCATCCAGCACCTGACCGTCGAAGATGATCGTCCCGGCGTCGGCGGAAAGCACCCCAGTCACGAGATTGAAGAACGTCGTTTTGCCCGCGCCGTTCGGGCCGATCAATGCGTGAATGTGGCCTTGCGACACTTGCATGCTGAGCTCGTTCAGCGCGTAAAAGCCGCCGAAGCGTTTGGTCAAGCCTTCGATGGCAAGACAAGCCTTGCCCACGACCGCGTCACGCATGACGCGCCTCCCGGCGTGGAAGACGCAAGCGGCGTAACGAGTCGCGTGTGAGCAGGCCATCCGGTCGCAAGATCATCATCAGGATGAGGATGATGCCGTAGGCGATGAGTCGCTTGGCGTTCTCGAAATCGAGGAAGTCATGGAGGAAGTCGTAGGCACGGTTCATGGGATAGAAGTTGGTCCATTCCACTGGAACCAACTCCAGCCAGTCGCGCAGCGCTCTGAGAAACTCGGGTATGGCATTGAGGACCGCAGCGCCGAGCAACGGTCCCCAGAAGGTGCTGCCCCCGCCCACCACGACGAAGACCAATATCTCGACCGCCAGCATGATATTGAACGTGGTGGAATCCATATAGGTGGCGTGATGGGCGTAGAGCGCGCCGGCAAGCCCGGCAATGCACGCGCCCAGTCCGAAGGCCAGAAGCTTGATGCGCACGACGTCGATGCCCATCACCTCGGCCGCGGTCTCGTCCTGATGAATGGAATCCATGGCGCGGCCGAGGCTCGACCGCTCGAGGCGGGCGAAAAACAGCAGCAGGACGACGATGATGCCGACAACGTATTCCAGCGTGTAGGTGTTGAAGGTGATGTTGCGGAAACCCTGGGCGCCGCCGACATACTCCCAGCTCAGCGCGATCACCGATATGATCTCGGCAAAGCCGAGGGTCAGCAGCAGCAGGTAGATGCCCTTGATGCGCAATGCGGGAAACCCGACGATGACCCCGATCACGCCGGCGATCACGCCGCCGAACAGCAAGGCGGCCGCGAACGGCACGCCGAATTTCTGCGTCAGTATCGCCGAGGTATAGGCGCCGACCGCCATGAAACCGGCCTGGCCGAGCGATACCTGACCGGTCTTGTACGGCACGTAAAAACTGTAGGCCGCGATGACGTTGATGCCGCCAAAGATCAAGAGCGATTGGGTATAGCCATCGAGCAGACCGTCGAACATCGGCGCTACCTTTCTTCCGGCGTGCGTGTGCCGAACAGCCCGGTCGGCCGATAAAGCAGAATGAGGATGAGGATCGCGAAGGAGAACAAGTCGCGCTCGGTCGTGCCGATATAGGCAGCCGACAGAATTTCGATCATTCCGAGCAGGAGGCCGGCCACCATGGCGCCCGGCACGTTGCCAAGACCGCCGAGGAGCATGACGATAAGCCCCTTGACCGCGGCGGCGAGCCCCATGAAGGGCGAGACGCCGCTGTTCTTGATGCCGTCGAGGACGCCGGCGATGCCGGCGATGCCCGAGCCGATCATGAACGTGACGAGCACCACGCGATTGACGTCGACCCCGAGCAGCGCCGCCGTTTCGTGATTTTCGGCGGTCGCCCGGATGGCGCGCCCCATCTTGGTATGTTCGATGAACAGCCAAAGCACCACCATCAGCACTGACGCCACCGCCAGGATGAAGATCTGCACCGAGCTGATGGTGATCGGCCCGAAATGATAGAGCTCCTGCCTGATGGTTTCGGGAAATGCCACCTGCTGGCCGCCGAAGATGTAGACCGCCAGATTCTGCAAGACGATCGTCAGGCCGATCGTGCTGATCAGCGGCGCCAAAGGCCGATCCTTACGGACCGGACGAACCGACACGTAGACCGCGAGGACGCCGAGCAGGGCGCAGGCGATCATCGCGCCCAGCAGCGCGACATAGATGTTGGCTCCGCCGAGGATCACGAGATAGAGCCCGACGAAGGCGCCCACCATGAACACTTCACCCTGGGCAAAGTAGAGCAGTTTGAGGACGCCGAAGATCAGCGTGTAGCCGATCGCGATCAGGGAATAGGACGCGCCCAGCATGAGGCCGTTGATCAATTGTTGATAGATCATATCCCTCTCGATCTCGGCCCCGCACGCGCAGCCCGTGCTGCGGCGCTTGCGCGAACGAGGCATCCTCCCGGCAGGAAGCCATATGCTGAGCAGTTCGCCCTCCAAAGCGAAGGGCGAAATTGTCACTTACATTGCCAGTACCCACTTTCGCGGGAGATCGCTTTCGAATTCAACATTGAGATGAGCGTAAGAGACGGCTGCATGGCAGGACCAGCGGCGCTCGCGGCCCGGATGCGGGCACGACACCGGGGCGGTGCGAGCCGCTTTCGCTCGCCGTCTTGATCCAGAAGCGGCACCCGGGTCCCGCCCCCGAGCCGCGATGTCGGGACCGGCCGACGCATCGTCAAGACCAACGCACATCAAAGGTCACGTCGACGGACGCCGGTTCGGCGAACGTGATTGCGGCTACTAGGCAAACATAGCCTCCCAGTGTCAAGCGCAGGACCGTCGCAAGCCAGTGTCTCGATGGTCTCGCCCGAATTGACGATTGCAAGTTTCGTGCACGGACGAGCGGTCGGTGCCCGTTAGTGCGATCTGCGAGGCAGCTCATCGGAAAGGTCGTAGCCCGCCATGAGATCATCGACCATCTTGGTCGCGCTGCCCCAGTCGAAGGTGCGATAGCTGTGGCCGGCGGTCACGAAGCGGGCGCCGGCGTAGAACATTTCATACTGAGTATGGCGCGAGCCGAACTCCGAGCCGATCGCGTCCCACGCCGCTTTGAGAAATTTGACCTTCTCCTCCGGCTGCATCTTCGCGGAACGCTGGGTCAAGCCGATGATCCTGTTGAGCTCGGGATCTTTGAAATCGTGGATCGACGAGGGCAGCATGATCAGCGCGCCACCCGCGAGGTCGCGCAGGGCATTGATGACGCGCGGATAGAGGTCCTGGGTCAATACCTGTGCGGAGTACATGTGGTGTTTGTTCGGTACCCACCACTCGCCGCGCATCTCGCCTTCTATTTCCATGCCGGCCATCATCGCGTTGACCATGCTGACATTGGCCGCGAGACAGCCGAGCTGCTCGCGGACCGGCGGCATGTTCGCGGTGCCGATCGCTTCGGTGATCTTGTGCGCGAGCCCGACCAGGAACTTGATCTTCACCGAAAGCCGAATCTGCGCCTGATAATTCTGATACGCGTGGCCGGGCGTGTCGTGGAATTGCGCGCGGCACATATCGGGATCGCGATAGACGAAGACCCGCTCCCACGGCACCTTGACGTCGTCGAAATACATCAGCGCGTCGTTCTCGTCGAAGCGCGAGGAAATCGGATTGTCGAACACGGAGACGGCGGCAGCTTCGTAGGACTTGCGTGAAAGGACGCGCAACCCTCTGGTGCCCATCGGCAGCGCGCAGGAGAAGGCGAGGTCCTCTTCGCCCGGCTTCAATGGTTGCAGATTGGCGACCAGCACTTCGTTGGCCATGATCGAACTGGTGCCGAGCATCTTGGCGCCGCGGATGGTGATACCGCCCGCATCCTCGTCCACGACGCGCGCAACCAGGTCCTCCGCCTGCTCGCCCCAGTCCTTTCCCCGTTCCGCCTGCGGGTTGATGATCACATAGGTGAGGAAGTAGTCGTTGCGGCTGGCCTCGGTGAAATAGTTGGCCAGGGCCTTGGCGCGATCTTCGCCATGCCTGCGGAAGATTTCGATGCCCATGCGTTGGCCGACCAGCGCCGAAGCAAGGTGATCGGGCGAGCGGCCCAGGAAGCCGCAGGATTGCTCGGCCCACGCCTGCAGCGCCTTGCGGCGCTGGACCATCTCGGCGTGATTGCGCGGCATTTGCCAGGCGCGGTTGACCCGCCGGTTCGACCCCTCGGGCTTGAACGTCATCAGCTCGATGTTTTCCGGCCTGGCCTGGAAGTCGTAGAGCATCCCCGCGGATTGGATCGCGTTGCGGAAGGCGGGATGCTGCGTGACGTCGGCGACCAGCTCGCCGTCGATATAGACCGTCCGGCCGTCCTTGAGCGACTTGATGTGCTCTGCGCCGGTCTTGCAGGTCGTCATGATCGCTCCCTTCGGTCCACCCGATGCCTTGCCGTCGTCCGTCAGACCAACCCGTCGACGCCTTTGACCTCGTCGGCCGCCAATCCTCCCACGCGATGGTTGGGACGCCCCCGGTTGGCGAATGCGACGATGATTGCGAGCTCGTTCGGCAGAGGCGCATCCGGCAGCGTGACGCTGACGCCGTCGTAATGGGAGCGCACATAGAGCGCGTCCTTGTGCGCAAGCGGAATATCGATGGTTGCGCCCGGAGCGGCGCGCTTGGTGAACGAGGAAATCCAGGCCTTTCCACCGCCGGCGGCGTCCCGCATGACGTTGCCGAAGACCGTGGTGAGCATGGCGACCCCGTGCTCCTGCTCGCCGTTCATTCCGATCACGGCAGCCTTGCCGTAGCTTGCCGCTGCGTAAGGCGCCATCAGCGCGATCGCAAGCCGGCAGATGTGGCGGCCGATCTCCGCGCTGGCGTCGGTAAGGGGGCTGAGATCGCGCTCGAACCGCCCTGCGAACGGGTTGTCGACGACCGCGGCCACCACGATCTTGCGAAGCGGCGGGTCGACGCGCCGCCCGGCCTCGATGGCCACCTCGTCGACGAAGGTCAGCGTGCGCTTGATCTGCAGCATAGCCGCGCTCCCGCGTCCGCCGGACGCCCATTTAGTTTGCAAGATTACCTCACTCACAAAGCTTTTCAAGCTCGTTATCTGCGGGGTCTGCCGCTGCCGCGATCCGCGGCGCTCCTCCGGCTGTCGCCTGGGATTGCACGGCTCCCGAGCCTTAAGTTCGCCTCCCCGGGGACCAATCGGACCGCGTCCCCCTCCCCGCCGAGATTGGTACGGCCGCGCACCGGGATGGTGCTATCCGAGCTTGGCGAAAGGTCGGGGGCGGAACCCGGGAGCGACATTCGGCCGGTCGATCGCCGGGCGTGGGATCTCCCGCGCTTTCGCGCGCTATTTCCTTGCGTCGCTCGAACCCGCAAGTGCGCGGGCGCGTGCCTTCTTGTCCTCGAGTCGCATGCCGCGCGCGATTTGGATTCTTTGCGCCTGCGGCGAGCCGGCGCCGTGCAGGCTTTCGGTGAGATAACCGACGGCGTTGCGGCCGATCGTCATATTCTCGATCAACCGCAATACGCGCATCCGGTCGACCGTGTCCACGCCCTCGCGACCTTGCAGGAACTTGCGGATCAAAGGGCCGATCTCGTTGTGTTGCAGGTCTTTCTCGGACGGCATCGTGACCACGAGACCACCGGCGATGTCCTGCGCCAGCCGTGCGATTTCGAACGGAAAGCGCGTTACATTGTGCTTTGCCACGTTCGAGAGCATCTCGTCGCTTAGATAGGCGCCCGAGGCCATCGGCTTCGAGCGGTAGGCGGCCGCCATGCAGCTCGAATAGATGGTCTCGTTGAGATGCGTCATCTCCACGAGCTTGTCCTTGATGTGCGATACCGATTCGACGCCGTTATGCGAAGCCGCTTCCGCGGCAGCACCGATCAGCACGTCGCCCAGCCCGGTTTTGCACACATAGGAGGAGCGGTGATAGGTGGTGAAGCGCTCTACCAGCGTCGCCGCGTAGCTCCATTCTCCGTCCATAAACACATGCTCGTAGGGAACGAATACGTTGTCGAACACGATCAGCGATTCCTGGCCGGCGAAACGAGCATTGCCGGCATCGAGCTCGCCGCCGTCGACCACGCGGGTGTCGTTGGTTTGCCGCCCGACCACGTAGGTGAGGCCGGCCGCATCGACACGCACGGCACCCACGACCGACCAGTCGCGGTCGGCTTCGGTCATGCGCATGGTCGGCATGAATATCAGCCAGTGCGAATTGACCGCGCCGGTCTGGTGCATCTTGGCGCCGGATACGTAGATGCCTTTCGCGTCGCGCCGCACCACGTGCAGGAACAGGTCGACGTCGCGCTGCTGATGCGGCGGCTTCGACCGATCGCCCTTGGGATCGGTCATGGCGCCGCCGATCACGACATTGGCGTTCTGCGCACGCCTGAGGAAGGCGAGGAAGCGCTGATGGTAGTCGGTGCCGCGCTCCGCGTCGATGTCGAAGGTCACGGAGTGGCAGGTGCCGATGGCATCGAGGCCGACGCAGCGCTGGAAGCACGTGCCGGTGCGGCGTCCCAACTCGCGCTGCATCTCGTGCTTGCTCACGAGCTCCTCTGGCGTGGTCGGAACATGCAGAAAGCGGTTGGTGCGGCAGCCGCCGATCTCGCTCCGCACGCCGCCCAAATCGGGCCGCTCCGATGCGAGCCGGTAGGTCTCGGCCATGGCGTTGATCGAAGGCTTGATCACCGGGTGATCAACCGGTTCCGGCACGCGCTCGCCCATGAAATAGATGGTCATGGGCCGGCCGCGCAGGGAGGCAATGTAATCGTCCGCCGTGACGATCGGGCGGGTGAAGTCGGCCCACAACGTTTCGACCTCGCTCATCACATCCTCCTGCCGTTCTCTCGGCTGCCGGCGAGCCGGCAAATCGCACGCTCAGGCGCTCCCGGCGAGGCCGCCGACGAGCCTTGACCGCGTATGCGCCTGGTCAATCATAGGCGTCGGCTCCATGCCGCAAGCTCCGCCATTGCCGGTCGTCATGACCATAAACAATCGTAGCGCCGCCGGCAGCAATGCGCCTGATCTCGGCGAGCGATTTAACAAGCGCGTCCGCGTTCCAGGTGTTGCGGGGCACGATGCCCTCATGGAGGGTCTCGCCGATGCTCACCGTGTCGGAGGCCAGCAGGAACGTGCCGGTGCGTTCGAGCCGTACCAGGGCGCCCATGGTGCCCGGCGTATGGCCGGGCAATGAAAGTAGCACGATCCGTTCATCGCCGAACACGTCGCGCTCGCCGCTGACCGCATCGGTCGGCAGCGAGTGGTCCCATTCGACCGCCAGATAGCCCTGCGCCTCGGCAGCCGGCGCACGCGCTGCCTCCAGCTCGCGGGCATGCACGATCAGCGTCGCCCGCTTGAAGAAGCTGTTGCAGCCGCAATGGTCCGGATGCAGATGCGAGCATACGACCAGGTCGATGTCGTCGACTCCGAGGCCGACGCCGGCGAGACCGTCAAGGACGTTGTCGCTTTCCGTCATGACCGGGGTCATCAGGCGCGCCAGCGAGCCCCAGCGAGCTTCGGCATTGGTCGCCACCGACGGATGGCAACCGGTATCGAACAACACGTTGCCTTGCGGGTGGCGCAGCAGCACGCTCGGAACCGGAAGTTCGAAGGTCTCGCCGCGATCCGCGGTCGGGAGAAAGACGTTCTTGCGCATCCGCAGCCGACCGCCGGAGAGCAGATGCATTTTCATCGCCCGCACTCCCGTCCCGGACGGACGCTGCAGCAGCCGGCACCGGCGAGCGGAGATTCGCGAGCCAGATCGGTCGTCATCGTCGCCACGCCGCGATGGCACATATGGAGAGTCAATCCTTTAGCGGCATCGTCCGAATGACCCGCAGCTGGCGCGACGCCTCACGACGGCTGCCGGCATCGTACACTCGATGAGCATCTATGCAACGACACGACGCGGCCGCTCCGCTCAAGGTCGACCGCGCGGACAATCATCGCCCGCCTCGGGCCAACGGGCACGTCTTCGCGCTACTGCTCGAGTCCGGCGGGCCGATCGTTCGCCAGAAGCTCCGCAATGTGCAGGGTTTTGGCGGCCCGTACATTGTTCAATTTGTTCACGACAACTAAAGCCGTTCGCGAGGATGACCGTTTCCGGGCCTGCGTTTCGGATCGCCGGCAGCAATACGCGTTCGGCGGCCGTAATCGAGAGCCCGTATTTTTCGCGCTCGAATCCGAACGAGCCCGCCATTCCACAGCAGCCGGACTTCATGATCTCGTAGTCGAGCGACAGGCGATCGAGCACGGCGCTTTCAGAGGCGGTCTTGATGACGGCATGATGATGACAGTGGATCTGAACCAGGGCTTGGCCGCCGCTCTGCGGCAGCGGCTTGTCCCTGCAGTGTTGATCGATGAACTCGCTGATGAACAGCGTTTGTTTCGACAGACGCTCGGCTCGCTCTTCGCCGGGAAAGAGGCCGGGCAACTCGTCGCGAAATGCACTCACGCAGGCCGGCTCGAGCCCGATGACCGGCGTGCCATCGCGAATTTCCGGCCCGAGGCTGTCGAGGGTCTTGCCCCAGAGCGCCTTGGCGCGATCGAGCATGCCCCAGTCGTAGAGCGGACGGCCGCAACAAAGCGGTCGTTCCGGAACGATGACCGAGTATCCCAGCGACTCCAGCACTTCCGTGGCCGCCATGGTCGTGCGCGGCCGGAAGTGGTTATTGAAGGTATCCGGCCAGAGCATGACGCGCTCGCCACGGCCGGACTTGGCGCGTCGGCGGAACCAGCGCACGAACGACTCCGCGGCATAGCGTGGGACGCGACGTCGCGGCGAGATGCCGCCGGCCCACTTGGCCAACGCCGACAGTCCGGGCGTCTGCAGCAGCGCGTTTGCCAACCACGGCGCGGTGGCGGCGAAACGGGACCATTCGTGGATCAGCCCCATCGAATAAGCGGCGCGCGGGCGCAGCCGCCCGGCGTAGTGATGTGCCCTGAATTCCGCCTTGTAGGTCGCCATGTCGACCTGAACCGGACAATCGCTCTTGCATCCCTTGCATGCGAGGCAAAGATCGAGCGCGTCCTCGACGGCCTCGCTTCGCCACAGGTCCTCGATCGGGCCGCCATGCAGCATTTCGAACAAAAGACGCGCGCGACCGCGCGTCGAGTGCATCTCTTCGTTGGTAGCCATGTAGCTGGGGCACATCACGCCCTTGTCGCTGTCCCGCCGGCGGCATGCGCCGACGCCCACGCAGCGGCGCATGGCCTTCGCGAAGCTGCCGCCGTCTTCGGGATAGGCGAAGCGTGCGTGGACTTCCCGGGGCTGATAGCTCGGGCCGACGCGCAGATTCGACGTGATCGGAAAAGGATCGATCAGCTTGCCCGGGTTCATTCCGCCGGCCGGGTCCCAGATCGCCTTGAACTCGCGGAACGCCGCCATCAGCTCGGGACCGTACATTTTCTCGAGCAGCGCCGCGCGCGCTTGGCCGTCGCCATGCTCGCCCGACAGCGAGCCTCCGTAGCGGACCACGAGGTCCGCGGCCTCATCGAGGAACCTCTGCCAGTTGCGCAGCCCGCTTTCGGTTCGCAAGTCGAATGGCACGCGGCAATGCACGAGCCCGTCCCCGAAATGCCCGTAGACCGAGGCGTCGTAGCCGTGCTTGCCGAACAGCGACTTGAGCTCGCGCAGATAGCGGCCGAGGTCCTCGCGCCGCACCGCGCTGTCCTCCCAGCCCGGATAGGTTTCGGGCCAACCGGGAACATGGGCGGTGGCCGCGAGCGCAGCCTCGCGCAGCTCCCAGATCTTCTGCTGGTGGCCTTTGTCGCGCAGCAGCCTGGCGGCGCGGCCCTTGCCCTTGAACTCGTCCACGAGCTCGCCGGCCTTCTCTACGGCCGCATCGGGCGTATCGGCGCCGAATTCTGCGACCAGCCATCCGCTGCCCGATGGCAGCATCTTAACGTCGTCCGGATGCAGATGCTTCTTCGTGACGAAGTCGACCAGCATGTCGTCGATGCCCTCGAGGCCGATGGGTCCGAACCCGAGCACCTCCGGCACCGCATCGGCTGCCGTATACACGTCTTCAAATCCAATGATGGCGAGGACACGGTGTTGCGGGCTCGATACCAACTTGAGCGTGGCCCCCAATACCGTCACGCAGGTGCCCTCGGTTCCGACCAGCGCGCGCGCGACGTTGAAACCGTGCTCCGGCAACAGGTCATCGAGGTTCTCGTATCCCGAAACCCGCCGGGGAATTTTGGGATATTTCGCCAGGATGAGGTCGCGATAGCGGGCGCGAAACGCGTCGAGCTGCCGGAAGATCTCCGCGCGCCGGCCGCCGGCTGCGAGGTGCTTCCGCATTTCCCGTTCCCCGGTGCGGCCGACCTCCATTCGCACGCCGTCGTAGGTGAGAATGTCCAACGCTTCCACGTTGTCCGAGGTACGGCCCGCCATTACGGAATGCACGCCGCACGAATTGTTGCCGATCATGCCGCCAAGCGTATTGTGGTCGTGGGTGGCCGGATCCGGACCGAAGGTGAGGCCATGCCGCTCGGCGGCATTTCTTAGGCGGTCGAGAACGCAGCCAGGTTCGACTTCGGCCGTTCGGGAGAGTGCATCGAGCGACAGAACGCGGTTGAGATACTTGGAAAAGTCGATGAGAACCGCGACGTTGCAGCCCTGGCCGGCCAGGCTCGTCCCGCCGCCGCGCAGGACGATCGGAGCATCGAAGCTGCGGCACAACTCAACCGTCGTGGCGACGTCCGCGATTGAGCGCGGGATCACGACTCCGATCGGGACTTGCCGGTAATTCGACGCGTCGGTGGCGTAGAGCGCGCGGCTGCCGGCGTCGAAACGGACTTCGCCTTCGAGTGCTGCCGCCAAAACGCGCCCGAGTTCTTGATACCGGCCGTCACCGTTGCCAGCGGAAACATGCTCGCTTCTCACCCGCCCGTCGGGCGTGCGCTCAATCTTTCGGCGCGGGCCTTGCGCTACCTGGCGGTTGATCTCGATGACGTGGCTCATCCAGGGCTCTCCTTTTTGTCGTTGGAATCCGCTCCCTGGCATCAAGCGGCCAAGCGTTCCGCGTCCTTCTGCTTGAACGTAAGACCATGGCCTGGGCGTGTGAGATCGGGCCTGATCGATCCTTCGGAGGGAACCGGCACGCCGGCAAAGACCATGCGCTCGATGCGTACGTGATCGTGAAACCATTCGATGTTGCGCAGACGCGGCGCCGCGCAGCACACCGGCAGGTGCAGGGCGGGAGCGGTGTGTGCCGAAAGCGGCAAGCCCCATGCGTCGGCCAGCGCCGCGGCCTTGAGGAACCCGGTATAGCCACCGCAGCGCGTGGCATCCGCCTGCAGCACGTCGACGGCACCGGCCGCCAGCATGCGTTTGAAGTAGAACTGCTCGTAGCCGTACTCGCCGGCTGCTATCTCCATGCCGGCCGGAACGCGATCGCGCATCAGCCGCAACCCGTCCAAATCGTCGCTCGACACCGGCTCCTCGAACCAGCTCACACCGAGCACGGCGAATTGCTCGGCAAAGTGCAGTGCCTGCTTGCGGTGGTAGGCGCCGTTGGCGTCGACGTAGAGCCCGGCGTCTCCGATCGCGTCTCGGGCGGCGCGCACGCGTGCAAGGTCATCAGACGGCGCCGTCCCGATCTTCATCTTGACCCAGCGGCAGCCCTCCTTTTCGATCCATCCAGCCAGCTGCTCTTGCAGGCGGTCCCGCGAATAGGATGTGAAGCCGCCGCTGCCGTAGATCGGCACCTCATGCCGTTCCTCACCGAACAACTTCGCCAAAGGAACGTCGAGCAGGCGCGCCTTCAGATCCCAGAGCGCCACGTCGGTCGCGGAAATGGCGCAGGCGCACACGCCGCGCCAGCCGATATTTCGGACGGCATGCACCATGGCGGACCACCGTTTCGGGATCGCCAACGCATCCCGCCCGCGCAGGACCTCAGCCAGTACGCCGGTCACGATTTCCGCACTCGCCGCATCGGCATAGGTGTAGCCGAGCCCAGTCGTGCCACCCGCATCGATTTCGACCAGCACCAGGGTGGTCGCATTCCAGGCAATCGTGCCGTCTGCCTCCGGCTCATCGGTCGGAATACGAAACGCTCGCGCTGCAACGCGCCTGATCCGGATGTCTTCCGGCATGGCGAGCTCTCACACGATCTCGCGCACCACGTCCGAGGCGATGGTGAGCGCGATTTTCTTGCGCGCCGGCGTGCCGCGCACGAGTGACTCGGCAAGGTGCGCCATCTGTTTCAGCGTCGCCTTGGGCGGCATCGGCGGCTCGTGGGGGTCGACCACCGCTTCGACGAGAGCGGGGCCGCGAGCGTTCAGCGCCCGGCGCAGCACATCGCGGCATTGCTTGGCATCATCCGCGATGAAGCTCGCGATGCCGAAACCGCGGGCCACCGCGGCAAAGTCGATGGGTTGCAGGTCGCAGACGTATTCCGGGTTGCCGAGGAACACCATCTGTTCCCATTTGATCTGCCCGAGCGCGTTGTTCTTGATGACGATGATTTTGACGTCGAGCCCGTACTTCACGCAGGTGGCGAGCTCGCCGAGCAGCATCGTGAGGCCGCCGTCGCCGACGAATGCGACGACCTGACGGCCGGGATGAGCCACCGCCGCCGCAATCGCGTAGGGTAGCCCGCACGCCATCGTGGCCAAGTTACCCGAGCAGGAGAACATCATATTGCCGCGCATCACCAGATGACGCGCGATCCAGGTCGTGATCGTGCCGGAATCGGTCGCCACGATAGCGTCGTCCGACAGCAGTTTGTTGAGCTCGTGCGCCACGACTTCCGGCTTCATCGGCTTGTCTTGCCGCGTGCCGCGCTCGAGCATCAGCTCGTTCCACTCCCTCATGCCGACCTGCGCCTGCTCGAGGAACGAGCGATCCTCGCGATAGTCGAGCCGCGGCAGCAGCGCCTGCAGCACCTTGGCGGTGTCGCCGACCAGCCCGGCCTCCACCGGATATCGCAGCCCGATGCGCTTGGGATCGATGTCGATCTGCACGGCGCGGGCCTGGCCGGGCTCGGGGTAATATTCGATGTAGGGAAATGTGCTGCCGGCGATCAGCAGCGTGTCGCAGCCCTCGAGCGCTTCCTGCGAAGGCTTAGTGCCGAGGAGCCCGATTCCGCCGGTCGAGAACGGACTATCGTCGGGAATCGCGACCTTTCCCAGCAACGGCTTGATCACGGGCGCGGCCAGTCGCTCAGCCACGGCCAGCAGTTCGGAGCGCGCATCGAGAGCGCCGCGCCCGGCCAGAATGGCTGTCTTCTTGCCGCCGTTGAATATCGAGACAGCGCGAGCAATTTGATCGTCGCTGGCGAGTTGCGCGGAGCGGACCATGAGGTCCGACACATGTTCGGCAACATTCCGCTTGGATCGCGGCACCGATTCGACCGGCAGCGACTGCGTGTCCACCGGCACCGTCACGTGCGCCACCCCGTGGTAGGCGAGCGCGGTACGACAGGCGAGCTCCACCACGTTCTGCACGTGGTGGGGTCCCATCACGCGCGCATTGTAGACGCATGCATCCATGAACAGCTTGTCGAGCTCCACGTCCTGCTGAGTAAACGTATGCAGCAGGTCGTGGAACTGGAGGCCGGTGATGGCGAGCACAGACTGGCCGTCGAGCTTGGCGTCGTAGAGGCCGTTGAGGAGATGAATGCCGCCAGGCCCGGAGGTCGCAAGGCACACGCCGAGCCGGCCGGTCCACTTTGCGTAAGCGCAGGCGTTGAAGGCGGCGGCTTCCTCGTGCCGTACCTGAATGAAGCGTATCCGGTCCTGGCGCGTACGCAAGGCTTCGATGATGCCGTTGATGCCGTCGCCGGGAATGCCGAAAACGGTGTCAACTCCCCAGTCGAGCAGGGTCTCGACCAGGACGTCCGATGCGGTTGGAGAGGCCATGAGGGTCGTCCGATCTCGAGGTGAAAAGTTACGTCCGGCGCCCTTGATGGGTTAACGGGCGATTCGAATGCGGGTTCCGTCGAAAGCCTCCGCGTGTCGGAACCTTTCACCGATCCGGCCCGTTGGATTCCGAAACAGCGGGACTATAGATGCAGCAGAGACGCTTGCATGAAAGCCACGGTCAGCGAGTCTATGCCGTCGTCCTCGAAAGGGGCGAGGAGGTCATGGACTGCCTGCAGAGGTTCGTGGTGGCGGAAGGTGTCCATGCCGCGCAACTGACTGCCATCGGAGCTTTCAGCGACGTCGTGCTGTTGTATTTCGATTGGGAAAAAAAGGACTACCTGCGCATCCCCGTGCGCGAGCGCGTCGAGGTCGCATCGCTCGTCGGCGACGTTGCCCAGGCGCCGTCAGGCGAGCCGGCCCTTCACATCCACCTCGTGGTGGGTAAACGCGATGGCGGCGCGATGGCAGGGCACCTGGGCGAGGCACATGTCCGCCCGACGCTGGAAGTGATCATCAGCGAAAGTCCCACCCATCTGCGCAAGGTCAGGGATGCCGAAACCGGTCTCGCGCTCATCCGACCGGAGGCCTGACACCACACGCCTCCTCGATTCGCGCGAGCCGCAAGCCGCGCAAGCGTGCGCTGTCGCTACGATGTGGACGCGCGAGATGTTAGGCGGGCTCGGAACGGTTCCAGGGGTCCAACCGTTTTCTCGGAGCAGAGAATCCCGCGACCTCAGAGGCCAGTCGTGAACGAGCTTCAGAACCGTACGGTGGTGATTACCGGCGCATCCGCCGGGGTGGGGCGATCGGTCGCACACCGGTTCGCCCGGGCTGGAGCGCGTCTCGGCTTGATTGCACGTGACGCCAACGCCCTGAACGAGGTCAAGAATGAGATCGAAAGGCTCGGGGGAACCGCGATCGTAACGGCGGCGGATGTGGCCGATGCAGATGCGGTATTCGAAGCCGCGGACGCGATTCAACGGCGATTCGGCTCGATCGACGTCTGGATCAATGACGCAATGGTCACGGTGTTCTCCCCCGTCTGGAAGATCGCGCCGCAGGAGTTCTGCCGCGTGACGGAGGTCACATATCTCGGCGTGGTCCACGGCACCATGGCCGCGCTGCGCCACATGCGGCCGCGCAATCGCGGCACGATCATCCAGGTCGGATCGGCTCTCGCCTACCGCGGCATTCCGCTGCAAGCGGCCTATTGCGGCGCCAAGCATGCGATTCGCGGGTTGACCGATTCCCTGCGTAGCGAGCTGATCCACGACGGCAGCGACATAAAGCTCACGATCGTGGAGTTGCCGGCGGTCAACACGCCGCAGTTCGACTGGGCCCGCACGCACATGCCTCGCCGACCGCGGCCGGTTCCGCCTGTGGTGCAACCGGAAGCCATCGCACGCGCGATCTTTCGAGCCGCGCTTCATCCTGAACGCGAGTATTGGGTCGGCTGGAGCACGCTCAAAGTGATCTTGGGGAACATGCTGCTGCCCGGCATGCTCGATCGATACCTCGCAGGCGCGGCGTTCAAGGGTCAGGAGACACGGCTGCCGATCTTACCCGGGCGCAGGGACAATCTGATGACGCCGGTTCACGACTTGCACCGTACTCGCGGCAGCTTCGGAAGCGAGGCCCGCAACAGCGCTCTCGTGACCATCGGCCCGATCGCGCGACTGGCTCCGGTCGTGGCCGGCGCGCTGGCATTCTTTGCCGTTGGCATCCTCGCGCATCGCCTCTGGCGAAAGCAAGGCACCGGCTTACAGACGCGATGAACAGCCGTTGCGTCGCCGTTCACGCAGATTCCGTGAGCGATGCGGTCGAGCTTTCTTCTGGCTTGCGGCCTCCGATCGCGGATCGCTCAAGGCGGCCACATCGACTTCTACGTCGACGTGCCGGAAAGTGCATCCGGACGAGTGCTGCTGCGTGTGCCCGGATATGACGGGTGTCGCTCTGGCCGACCGGCACGCGCATCGGGATTACGCTGGCCGCGGAAAGGACGATCGCATTCTGGCCGAGTGGTCAAGGCTAGGACCCATTTCCGACCCATCAGTCAAGGCCCCCGAGGGCAGTGATGACGTCGCGGCGATCGCACGCCGGCCATCGCTCGCTATTGCGCGGGCGGCTGGGTCGATGACCAATCCGCTCGATCGATCACATGTTTAATCCAAAAACCTCCAAGGTCTTGCGACGGCATTGTGAGCTTTCGCGTTCTGAGGACCATCTGGCATAACGCCGAGCATCGGCGCGATATTTTGGTTCCGATCGTCGGCATGGCGCGCTCCCTGCCCCATGCCCGAGACCGGAGGCGGGGCTTGTGATCAATTTTTTCGCCGACCTTCCTACCCGCGCAGACGAGGAGATCTTCACCGAAATACTTTCGGGAAAGGACGTGCGGATCGAGCGAACCGTCTCGACCGGCCAGTCCACGCCGGCGGACAGGCCCTACAATCAGGGACACGACGAATGGGTCCTGCTCCTCGCCGGCTCGGCGGGTCTGTGGATCGAGGGCGAAGGTGAACGCGATCTTCGTCCTGGCGACCATGTCCTGATCCCCGCACATCGTCCCCATCGTGTGACGTGGACGGCGAAAAATGGACCTACCATTTGGCTGGCCCTACACTTCCACTGAGCTGATTGCACGGCCACTCGGCTGCTCGACGCGTTGGCTGCCGACCCGATTCGGCTGGAGGATGGGCGAGGAGGGAACGGCCACGAACTGCAGCGGGCCGCGATTTCCAGCCAGGCTCTCGCCTCTCCGGCGCGGTGCAGATGCATTCGGCACTTAAACGCGACATCAAAGGAGGGCTTTGGGAGACGCCGGACCGGGGTGGTGCCTCATTGTCCGATCCGGCGCGGGGGCGGGGCCAATCGTGATGAATGCATTCAGCGCGGCCGCGGACCCCTGCATGAAATAAGGTGTTGACCGGACTGGTTGGCTGAGGATGCAGTCCACTGCGAACCGGTCTCCGCAACCGAATTCCCTGGGAGGCGGATTTTGACTAATAGAAGGCACTCGGCGATGGCCTCGGGGATCAGGATTCAAGAGCGGATCATGCAGTTGTTCGTGCCTGAGATTGAACGAACGTGGAGCAGCCTGCGACAGGCTGGCGGACACCAAGTCTATGAAATCCCGCTGCCTCACTCGATCACCTTATAGGCGCCGGCGAGCGTTTGGTAACACTTCGATGCGAGCCTTTCGCCGTTCTGAGATGGATGATCGAGGGAACGCGTGCGGAGGCCTATGAAGATGGACTTGTCGTGCAGCTCTCATCGGGAGCGTATTGCTGGCATATCATTTAACCACTGACGAAGGTTATCACGCGCCATAACATGGCGGCGGTTGAGACTAAGAGCTCCTGCGCGGCAGAAATTTCTCCGACCGCTTTTCGACCTCGACCCATTCCGGCTCGGTCAGCTTTGTCGATCCTACAAACCTATTAGTGAACAGCGTCTCCGTCGGGGGTACATTCTTGACACCCATAAACGTCTCGACCGTCTTCGCCGTCGTGGCAACGAGATCGGGATCCATATAACCGAGGCCATGCTGTCTAACCGCAGGCACCACGCCCAACGCGGTGCTGACGGCCTGGCCATACTCAATGACCTTCTGGTTCGCGACACTTCCCCCCTGGAATTCCTTGACGCTCTCCAGATGAAGCGCAACTGATTTTTCCGGGTTCAGGTAGACGTACTTGAGCCCCTCCATCAGCCCGCCCACGAACGCTTCGCACAGATCCGGCTTCTTCTCGATGGTCGCGGCCTTGCACGCGACCACGTTGCTGAACATCTTCACCCCATAGTCCTCATACAGCATGCTGTTAATCTCGAGGCCCTGCGCCCACAGGCTCGGCGCAATACTTCCAAAGAAATTCCCTTCTGCCTTGACTTGTTTCTCGACCAGCGCCTTGATCAGCGCCGCCGCATCCATGGTCACTTTGTTTACCTTCTTGTCATCAATGCCGGTGGCCTTGATGAAAGCCGGCCAGAGCTGAAAGTCGCCGCTGCCGACGTCGAAGGCAACAGTCTGACCCTCGAGGTCGTGCGGCTTTATGATGCCGTACTCTTTCAGGGAGAAAATACCCACCGGTGAGCGCGGCCAGATGCCGGCAACGGCAACGAGGTCGAGTCCACGCGCCCTGCAGTTCATCATGACGGCGAGATCGAGGATGCCAAAATCATACTGCCCCTGGTCAACCGGCACGCACACCCGGCCAGAGCCGAATCCGCGATCGACGGTCACATCGAGACCACGCTTGGCCCAAAAACCCATTTTCTTCGCTACGAACGCATAGCTGAAGGTCCCGAGCGGCAGCCAGGGCAACGTCATCTTGACAGGCGTTGCGGCGCGCACGATTGCGGGTCCCGCAAGTCCTAGGCCCGCGGCCGCGGTGCTGGCGGTAGACACAAGCTTCAGAAAGGAACGACGATGCAATTTCATGTTGGTCACTCCTCTGTGCGCGTCTGTGGACTTCTGTGGCCCTTGATACGAGCCGGGCTATCGCCCGTCATCACCCTCCCCCGGCCCCGACGGCATCCGCAGGGGGCTGCCAGTACACGGCTCGACGTTCCACGCTGGCGATGATGGCATAGAGCGCAAGTCCGCTGATGCTCAGGACTGTGATAGCCGCCATCATCAGCGGAGTATCCAGCAGGCCGCCAGCCAGCTTGATCAGGTAGCCGATGCCCTCCTGCGACGCGACGAATTCCGACACGATGACGCCGATGATCGCCAGAGTGATGGAAATCTTCATGCCGCCGAAGATATAGGGCAGTGCATTCGGCATTCGGATCTTCCAGAAGATCTGCCAGCGCGAGCCCATGAACGTGCGCGCCATGCGGTGAATTTCTTGATCAATCGCCTCAAACCCCATCGTGGCGTTGATCGTCATGGGAAAGAACGCGACCAGGAATGCCAGCAGCAGGCTGGATATGGTTCCGGTCCCGAACCATACGATAAAGAGCGGCGCAATCGAGATCTTCGGAATGACCTGGGAGACCACGATAACCGGATAGAAGCCCTCTCGAACGATGGTGGAGTATGTGATCAACACCGCTACGAAGACGCCACCGACAACGGATAGCAGAAAACCAAGGACCGTGAGGTAAAGCGATGGCCACAGGTGCGTGAGTAGGAGATCGTGACGCACCACGATGACTTCGACGACTGCCGACGGCGGCGGCAGAATAATGGCCCGGATGCCCAACATCCGAACAGCAAGCTCCCACACCACCAGCATCAGCGCTGTGACGACGACTGGCCATCCGATCCTGCCCGGATATTGGAGGATCTTATTCGGCATGGCTGGCCTCGATCATCTTGCGCAGATGGCGAACCAAGCCGTTGAATGCCTCATCCTCGGTCATGGCGATGTGCCGGGGCCGCGGGAGATCGATGGTGAGGTCGTCGACGATGGTCGCGGGCCGCCGACCCATGACGACGACACGGTCGGACAGGAATGCCGCTTCGCGGATACTGTGGGTCACGAAAATCACCGTCTTGCGATTGGCCTGCCAGATGCGCAGAAGCTCGACCCCCATTTCGTCGCGGGTGATCGCATCGAGGGCACTGAATGGCTCGTCCATCAGGAGAATACTGGGGTCGTGAACGAGCGCTCGGCAAATCGCTACACGCTGCCGCATGCCTCCCGACAGCTGCCGCGGCAGCAGGCCGGCATATTCATCGATTTTCGCCATGCGCAGCAGTTCCATCGCGCGCGGCTCGTACTGAACGCGCGACAGCTTGAGCAGTTCGACGGGAAACAGCACGTTCTGCAGTACCGTCCGCCACGGCAGCAAAACCGGGCTTTGGAAAACAACGCCGACCTCTCGGCGCGGCCCGGTCACTTTCGCACCCTTTACGCGGATCTCGCCCGCGCTGGAAGCGATCAGTCCGGCAATCATCATGAGCAACGTGCTTTTGCCGCAACCACTTGGACCCAGTACGCTGAGAAACTCCCCTTCGCCGACATCGAACGACATCTGGCGGATCGCTTCGAGGTCGCCATAGCTCTTCTTGAGCTTGGTGATGCGCACAGTAGCCGCGTCACCCGCGCGGTCCGGGGCTCGCTCAGACCTCGGCGCGATGACGGCCGATGGCATCGCGTGACTCCCCTGGATCCTGCTTTCGGCAGCCATGGACATTCGCTTGAAACGCCCAAACGCCGATGCGGTTGAGCAATTCCTGTGTCGAGTTGGTCGGAGCTCTTCCCAGCACAATCATACTATCATACTAATAATCGTCACTGTCAGGATGACCCCCATTGGCTGGGCTTGCAAGGTCCTTCTTTGGTGATCCCGTCGCACGCGCAGATCGCATCTGGCGCGTGGCGCCCAGTGCCGGCGTCCTGAAGCCGATCCGTTGCGGTGCACCGCAGGTTAGAGTTTAGCCATGCCGGGCCAAGGCGTCGGTGCTTCCGTTCTGCGCAAGGAGGACGACCGATTCCTGCGCGGGCGGGGCCAATACGTCGCCGATTTCCGCGTTCCCAACACGCGCGAAGTCGCCTTCGTGCGAAGCACGGTCGCGCATGGCCGGCTTCGCAATGTGCACAGTCCCGATCGGCACAAGCATGCCGTTTTCACGGCGCGTAATCTGGCCGACGTCAAGCCGATCCGAGCCGCCACCGCCCTGAGCGGCTTCAAACATTCCTCAGAACCGATCCTGGCCGTCGACAAAGTTCGCTATGTCGGCGAGCTCGTTGCCATCTGCGTCGCCGGCTCGCGGGCGCAGGCGGAGGACATCGCCGGCGGCGTGCTCGTCGACTACGAGGAATTGGAGCCCGTCATCGACATGCTGGCGGCACTGCGGCCGAACGCGCCGCTGGTGCACGAGGAATGGGCCGACAACGTATTCATCGAGCTCTTCGTGGACGGCGCGATTGAGCGTGTCGCCGAAACCGCCGCCATCAAAGTCACGCGCGAAATCCGCACCGCGCGCCATTGCATGTTCCCGATGGAAGGACGTGGCGTCCTCGCCTATTGGGACGCGAGGCTGGGATATCTCACGGTCGTCAGCGCGACCCAGATGCCGCATATCGTGCAACGCGGCATCGCCGAGTGCCTGAATCTCGCAGACGATTCCGTGCGTGTGATCTCGCCTGACGTGGGCGGCGGCTTCGGCTACAAGGGCCTGCTCTGTCGCGAAGAGGTGGCATTGGCGTGGCTGGCGATCCACCACGGAACGCCGGTACGCTGGCTCGAGGACTGTCGCGAACATCTGAGCGCAAATGCCAATTGTCGCGAGCACCACTATCGCATCACCGGCTATGCCGATCGACACGGGCGGCTACTGGCGCTCGATTGCGTCGCCAACGTCGATGCCGGAGCCTATTCCGTTTATCCCACCTCATCCGCGCTCGAGGCGGCGCAGGTGGCGAGCCTGCTGCCCGGGCCGTACGATTTTCATACCTACCGCTGTCGCTCCGCCGCGGTCGCGACCAACAAGTGCCCCATCCTTCCCTATCGCGGCGTAGCACGGACCGGCGTGTGCCTTGCGATCGAAGTCATCATGGACGCGATCGCCCGCCAAGCCGGCATCGAGCCCTACGAGGTGCGGCTGAGAAATCTGGTCCGTCCCGAACAGATGCCGTTCGAGAACGTGGTGAAGAAGCAGTTCGATGGCGGCGACTACCCGCAATCCCTGCGCCGCGCCGTAGCAGCCATCGCTCTGCCCGCCATCCGCGAGCGTCAGTGCAGGGGCGAGGCGGACGGACGCCTCATCGGCGCCGGGTTCTCGATCTTCTGCGAGCAAGGCGCGATGGGAACCGCCGTGCTGGCAGGATGGGGCCGTCCTGTCGTGCCTGGATATGAGCAATCGACCGTGCGGTTGACAGCGGATGGAGGCCTCGAGATTCGCGTCGGCACCCACTCGCATGGCCAGGGGCACGAAACGACCCTGGCGCAGATCGCGCACGAAATTCTTGGGATCGACTTCGACCGCATCAAGGTGCTGCAAGGCGACACCCTCTACAGCCCCTTCTCGACCGGGACCTGGGGTTCGCGGTCGATCGTCATGGCGGGCGGAGCCGTCGCGCAGGCATCGCGCGCGTTGGCCAGGCGGACCGCTCGCATCGGCGCATGGCTGCTGCAAGCCGACCCCGCAGAGGTGCACGTTGCCGACGGCCGCGTGGTCGGGCGCGGCGCGAGCATCACGTTACGTGACGTCGCGCGCGCCTGGTATCTGCAACCGCAGAACCTTCCTTCTGACGTCGATCAACGCGGCCTGGAAGTGACCATGGGCTATCGACCAGAGCGCGACGCTGGGACCTTCAGCTATGCGACGCATGCCGCGCTCGTCGCGGTCGATCCCGGCACAGGGCTGATCGAGATCCTCGACTATGTGGTCATCGAAGACGGCGGCAAGCTTGTCAATCCGATGATTGTCGATGGCCAAGTGCAAGGAGGCACGGCGCAGGGAATTGGAACGTGCCTGCTGGAAGCGGTGTCGTTCGATGCCCAGGGCCAGCCCTTGGCGTCGACCATGCTCGACTATCTTCTTCCAGGCGCGGCCGAAGTGCCGGATGTCCGAGTCTTGCATATGGAGACGCCCTCACCGCATACCGAATTCGGCACGAAGGGCATCGGCGAGGGCGGTGCGGTGGGACCGCCAGCAGCGATCGTCTCGGCGGTCAACGACGCGTTACGGGCGGTCGGCGCCGAAGTGCACGATCTCCCGCTCACGCCCGAACGAATCCTGGAGGCGATTGAAGCTAGTGCAACAGCACGCGGAGTGGTGCCGCCATGAAGCCGACGAATTTCGAGTTCGCCCGCGTGACGAGCCTTGGCGATGCTGCAGCCATCCTGCGCAAAGCGAACGGCGACGCGAAAGCAGTGGCTGGCGGCCAATCACTCGGCCCGATGCTAAACCTGCGCCTAGTGCAGCCGACGATTCTGATCGACATAACCGCCATTCCCGAGTTGACACATATCGAGGAAGGCGCGGGTGGGATCACGGTCGGGGCTTGCGTCACCACCTCCGACATCGAGGATGAGCGGGTGCGCCTCGAGGGGCTGCCCATTCTGAAGACGGTTGCCGCCGGTATCGCCTATCGCGCCGTGCGCAACCGCGGCACCATCGGCGGCAGCATCTGTCACGCGGATCCGGCAGGAGACTGGCTGCCGTCGCTGTGCGCGCTCGGCGCTGAGTGCATCGTCACCGATGGCAGCCGTGTCCGGTACGTTCCGGTCGAGCAGTTCGTCACGGGCGCGTTCGAAATATCTCTCGAGCCTGGAGAGCTTCTACAATCCATTCACATTCCGCGCCCTTCCCGCGCGGCGCGGTGCGGATATTACAAGGTGTGCCGCAAGGCAGGCGAGTTTGCGCTCGCAACCGGTGCGGTGCTGATCGATCCCGACCATGACCAATTTCGCGCTGTCATCGGGGCAACGCAGGGACGACCCATCGTCGTCGATGACGCGCGTGCGATATTCAATGGAATCCCGCAACCGGGAGGCGCAGTCCGACTGGACGAGAAAGCAGCGGCCGAGCTATTGCAGCGTGCCGGGCTGACCACGCCCGCATCCGTGCGCCTACACCTCACCGCGCTGGCCCGGGCGGCCGCTCAGGCGACCGCCCAATGATGCTAGTTGTCCTCACCGTCAACGGCGCTCGTGTAAGCGAGACCGTGGAGCCGCGCACGCATCTGGCCGACCTGTTGCGCGATAAGCTCTGTTTGACAGGCACGCACCTGCGATGCGAGCAGGGAGCGTGCGGTGCGTGCACGCTGCTGATCGACGGCCAGCCGGCACGGTCGTGCATCACCTACGCCGTCATGTGCCAAGGCGCCGGCATCACGACGATCGAAGGACTGGAAAGCGACCCAGTCATGACCGCATTGCGGCGTGCTTTCGCCGACGAACACGGCTTGCAATGCGGGTTCTGCACGCCGGGAATGCTCGTCACGGCGCGCGACATCGTCACACGGCTGCCTGATGCCGACGAGCGCCGCATCCGTCTGGAGTTGAGCGGCAATCTGTGCCGGTGCACCGGATATGTCGGCATCGTGCGTGCTATCTGCCGCGTGCTCAAGGAGCGTAAGTCCGGCAAACTCGCCGCTACGGGTGCTGGCGAGAGCCGACGCCTGGGCCCGGTTGGATCGCAGCATGCGGAGGGATTCGCGAGTGCGCCCGTGGTACCGATTCCCACCCTAGTCGATGACGAAACGCACCGGATAGTCGGCGACGCCGACTTGGGCCTCGGCGGAAGGAAACCGAATATGGAAATCCACCAGTCTTTTGTGATCGCGCGGCCGCCGCAGGAGGTATGGCGGTTTCTAGCGGACGTCGAGCGCGTCGTCCCCTGCATCCCGGGGGCCATGCTCACTGGCTCGCGCGGTGAACGATGGCAGGGCCAGATCGCCATCAGGCTTGGTCCGATCGGAGCCCGGTTCAACGGGGAAGCGCGTCTCATTCGGGACGACACAACGCGGCATGGGATGATCCTCGGCGTGGGGTGGGATCGCCTCAGCGCCTCACGGGCAAATGCGGAGCTTGAATACGCATTGACCTCAGAGCGATCCGGAGCGGTGACGCGGGTCGACATCAAGGCCCGCGCGTTGTTGCTCGGACCCCTGGCACAATTCGGGCGGAGTGCGATCATCAATGATTTGGGGGCTCGGTTGAGCGACATGTTTGCGCGTCGTCTCGAGCGCCGGCTGGCGGGATTGCCCGATGCGCCGGATGATACGGGGGTGCCGATCGCAGCAGGTCGCCTGCTCGGCGGTGTCATCGTCGCCCGCACGAGGAATGCGCTCGCCCG
This sequence comes from Xanthobacteraceae bacterium, assembly GCA_049579765.1. Lineage (GTDB taxonomy): Bacteria > Pseudomonadota > Alphaproteobacteria > Rhizobiales > Xanthobacteraceae > VAZQ01. Next base: position 7,758 of record JBAUOM010000621.1, on the reverse strand, counting down.
ATTGCTTGGCGGCGTTGGCCGACGATTCAAACGATGAACTTTGGGCAACCTTCGACGGATTGATTGCGGCCGATTGAGCTTGGGCCAGTCGGCCGCTGTACAGGACAAGGCGAGGGTTGCGTGTTCGCGACTGCGTCCGCTTTATGCGGTTCATCATAAATCTTCGGATTCATGAGTAACCCTGTCAACACCACCCTCAAAGCGCGGGATAACAATAGGGACAGGCTTCCTCGGCGGTGCGGCTGAGCGGGTCCCATTCCGGAAGCGTCGCCCAAATCGTTTCGCCCGCCGCCTGGGCATCCTCTCGCAATCGCCGAAAATCCACGCCGGGAATGGTCCCGTTTTCCATCCGGATCTTGCCGTCGACGATCACGGTGTCGACGTCATCGCCAACGCCGCACTCAATGACGCTCTTCACCGGGTCACGCACCGGCCCGTAGCGCAAGGTGTTGCGGCCGGAGAGATCAATGATGACGATATCAGCGAGCGCGCCGGGCGAGAGCCGCCCAAGGTCGTCGCGGCCGACTGATTTGGCGCCGCCCAAAGACGCAGCCTCGAACACCTCGCCCGCAGCAGCCGCAAAATACGTGTGGCTCATGATCTTGCCGAGATAGGAGGCCGTGCGCATGTTCATGATCATGTCGCGCGGATAGGTGTCGGAGCCGATCGAGATATTGACACCTGCCTCGCGGTATTTCTTCCAGTTGTCGAGCACACGGGCGCGCCGCACGATGTTGATCGGGCAATGCGAGACCGTTACGCCGGCGCGCCCCATCAGCTCCAGATCGCGTCCCGAGGAGTAATTGAGGTTCGAATTGTCGGCGATGAAATTGCCATGGCCGATATTCATGGTCGGCCGCAACATGCCGAGATCGTCGAGCAACTCGATCGGCGTCATCATGTGCTCGCGCACGATGTCGTGAAATTCGAGCACGCTATAGGCGGCGTGTGTCGCCATCGGCAGTTTGCGCGCATCTGCCTCCTCGCGCGTGCGGCGGAGGAGCTCGGCGCTCGATGTCTCAACCTCCCGTGGCACCAGAATGCCGCGAACGCGGCCTTCGGCCGCACCGTCGTGCCGTTCGATCCATTTTAGCGCGGTCGCGAGCCCGCTCAGTCCCAGTTCATCGTTGTGAACCCGTTTGAGCCGGCCTTTTTCGTCGCCGACCCAGCGGCCGCAGTCATAGCCGGGAGCCAGATAGGCGCGTGTTCCGAGCCTCGTGACCTCGGCGAGCAGCGCGTCCTGAACGCGCTCCTGGCTGCCGAATTCAATGAAAGTCGTCACACCATTGCGCAGCAATTCTGCGACCGTGAACGTTGCATTGAGTTCGAATGCGGCCTGCGATCCGGCGTCGCCGTGCTTGAGGTAGCGCGGATCGCCTTTGACCACCTTGCCTTCCTTCGGGACGCTGATTTCCAGGAAAGGCTGGCCGTAATACATCGGCCTGCCGGTATCGGTGATGAGCCGATGCGAGGCGCGGTGGCCGGAATGGACGTGCGTGTCGATGAAACCGGGCGCGACAAGCTTGTCGGTGGCGTCGATCGTCGCATCGGTGTGCCCATCGAAGGTCTTGCCGACATGGATGATCTTGTTGCCTTCGTAGACGACGACGCCATCCTTCATCAGACGATGGCGGCCGGCTTCATGGCCGACGATCCAGCTTGCTCTGATCAGGGTTCGCATGACTTATCCTGTTAGAGGCTTTTGCACTGCTGACGGTTTGGCGAGCCGGTATCGCCAGTACTGATAGGCGAAAACCGCGATCAATCCCGCGCCGCCGATTAGATCGGTTGAGATCCGCGGATCGATCAGCAAGGGCGCGAAACAGAACAAGAGCACGCGCGCCGTCATCGACAGTGGTCCGAGCAAATAGCCGCCGGTTGCCGCCGAGAGCGCGATGACGCCGAGTGACGCCGTGGAGATCACGCCGGCCGCATGCACGAGATCGCCTTGCAGCAGAACCCCCGGGTCGGCGATGAACGCATATGGAATGAGAAATCCCGGGACGGCGATCAGGAACGCAGCCCAGCCGGAGCTCCAGAGGTTCGCGCCGCTCAAGCCCGCCGCCGCATAGGCCGCCAAGGCGACCGGCGGAGTGACCATCGAAAGGATCGCGAAATAGAAGATGAACATATGGGCGGCAAGCGCCGGAACACCTAGCTCCTGGAGCGCCGGTGCGACTAGGATCGCCGACACGAGGTAGGCTGCTGCCGTTGGCATGCCCATGCCGAAGATGATCGTCAGGATCATAGTGCCGATCAGCGAGAGGAACAGGCTGTCGCCCGCGACATCGAGCAGCCAGTGTTGCAGATGGAGCGCCATTCCGGTTTGCACCAGCGTGCCAACAATGATGCCGGCCGTCGCCGAGGGGATTGCGACTTCAACGGTCGCCCGCGCGCCCTGAACGATCGCTTCGTAGATGCCCGCCAGAGTCATGCGGGTCGATGCGCGCATCCAGCTCACGATGATGATGGCGACGACGGTGACGGCGCCGGTCAGCATCAGCGAATATTGCGACATCAGCAGATAAATCATCAGCAGCAGCGGCAGCAGCAGATGCCACCGCTCCCGCAGTCCGGCGATCGATTCTTTCACGGGGAGCACCGTGGTCGGCGCAAGGCCGCGGCGGCGCGAATAGCTGTCGACCACGACGTAGATCGACAGGTAGTAAAGCACCGCCGGTATGATCGCGGCGAAGGCAACCTTCGCGTAAGGAATGCCGACGATGTCCGCCAGAATGAACGCCGCCGCGCCCATCACCGGCGGCGCAAGCTGCCCGCCGGTCGAGGCTGTCGCCTCGATCGCGCCCGCCATCGTCGCGCTGAAGCCCGTACGCTTCATCAGCGGAATGCTGATGATGCCGTTGACCAGAACGTTGGCGACGGCGCTTCCGGAGATCATGCCGAACAGGCCCGATGAAACAACTGACGCTTTGGCGGTGCCGCCCCAGGCGCGGCCGGTCAGACAGAAAGCAAGATCGACGAAAAGCTTGCCCGCACCGGACCGTTCCAGAAAGGCACCGACCAGCACGAAATAGAACACCATGTAGGCGGAGGCCGAAATCGGCGAGCCGAAGATCGCCTGGGTCGATAGCACCTGCAGATCGATGAAGCGATCGAGCCGCATGCCGCGGTGTGCGAGGAAATCGGGAAGGTACGGCCCGAGGAAGATGTAGGCGATGAACAGCACCGCGATGATAGCCAGGATCGCGCTCGTCGCCCGCCGGCAACTCTCGATCAGCAACACGATCAGAATCAGTCCGAATACGATATCCGCGGCAAAGACAGCGTCGACGCCTTCGATACGCTCGGCGATACGCTCGCCCTGGAGCATGAAATAGCCGGCACAAACCAGCGCCAGCACCGCGAGGCCGAAATCGAACAGAGGAACCGGATCGTTGGCCGTGCGCTTAACAATCGGACCGAAAATGAGGAAGCTTGCCGATAGCGCGGCGCCAAGATGCGCCGCCAGAAAGGTAATCTCGTAAAGCGAGCGGCCCAGGGCCAGCGGCATGAACTCGACCACGGTCAGGCCAAGGGCGATGCCGCCCAAGGCCAACTGCGTTGCCGATGCAGGTACTCGCATGAAGCTGACCTGTCCGGCTTTCATGACCGCACTCGCAGATCTCGAGCGCTATTTGATCAGTCCAACCTCGCGGTAGTACTTCGCCGCGCCGGGATGCAGCGGGCAATTACCGTTCAGGCCGGAGTCCGCCGCCTCCTTCGGATTGAAGTCGCTGAGCGCCGAATGGATTTTCGGCAGCTTGTCGACGTTCTCCATGATCGTCTTGGTGAACGTATAGACGACATCGTCCGGTACCGAAGCGGCAGCGACGATATTCGAGGCGGTTCGTACCGTCTTCACCGGCTCGGCCTGTCCCTTGAAGGTGTTGGCCGGAAGCGTCGCCGGGCTCCAGCCGTTTTTCTCGACCATGCCTCTGATGACCGCATCCGGCAGCGGCAGCATGATCATATCGTTGATGGTGACGATCTGAGTGGCGGCGGGATGGCCCTTGGTCACGACATGCGCCCAGCCGTCGGCCTGACCGTCGCGGATTGTCTCAGCCGTTGCCGAGCGTTCGGTCGCCTCGATTAATCCGCCCCTTTTCGCGATCTCTTCCTTGCTCGATCCAAGTAGCGCAATCACCTGGCGCACGGCCTGCTCGCCGGTGCCACCCGCCTTGGTCGTCATCAGGTGAAATCTGTTTTTCGCGGCGACGATGTCATTCCAAGACGTAACACCCGATTTCTTGGTGACGAAAGTGCCGAAATAATAGGTGTCGAGGCCCCCCATCACAGCGCGCACATTGTTCAATTTGCTCTTGAACGTGCCGAAGCCACCGCACGCCTCGGCGGTCGACACGGAAAATGAAATGCCGAGCTCCATCTCTCCGGAGTCGACGAGTTTCAGATTGCCTATGCCACCAGCCCGCGGCAGCACGTCAATCGACGACCCGGCGGGAAGCTTGGCTTTTACAAGTTCCGCCATCCCAGCGCCGTAGTTGTACCACGACGACCCGATCCCTACAGTGCCAAACCGAAGCTCGACTTTTTTCTGCGCCGATGCCGGAACCGCGGCCAGGCACATCGCGCCGACCGCCAATGCCACCGAAATCACGTGCCTCATATTATCCTCCAGCTGTTATGCAGTCATTGTCTCCATGCAAGCAGCATGCCCAGATACGTCACATTTTCACGCCAGCAGCCTCGCTCGTGAAATGCGGTCGGAAGATTGTTCGGCCCGACGCCGAGGCAAGCCGCAAGCAGCCGACGGTTTGCCGCGACGTTCATGATGACGGGTATTTTGAAGCCCTTAGGCTGTTCAAGGATGATGACGCGGTTTTTGCCGGCGCGCTCGAGCTCGAACGCGACCGCGGTCATCTCAAGCCGCGGATCGACCTCACCGCTGATGCGCAGGATCTCGTCGGGATAATCCGCCTCGACCATTTGCAGGAAGCCGCGCAGACTTTGTTTGTCGACGTTACCTGCGCGCGCCATCGGCACTCGTCCCCAACTGAGCCTAATGTTAGAAAAATGATAAGACGGCCCCCGCGGCAGGGCAACAGCGGCGCTGCCGTTTCGACACGCAAATTGAAGACGGGTGCCGCCCATTTTCAGGGCGCCACCCGTCCGCAAAGTGGAACCTGTCGGATCGTTGCTTGTGGGCCGAACGCGCGGCGCGTTGTCGCCTTGCGAAATCCGTTCAGACAAAATCGCATCACGCTTTGGAGCCCGCCGTTGTCATGCCCCGCGAAAGCCTAACATCCAGTAATTACTGAAAATCTGGTGATTACTGGATCGCACGCTTTCGCGGGCGGTGACAGCGGAAGAGCGGCAAAGCGTTCAATCAGATCGGATGCCGCTCTACGCTCCGCACCAATCGTAGATGCTCAGCGCCATCACCTTGATCGCAGTGAGGTAGTCGTCGATCGATACGTATTCGTCGTCGGAGTGCATCACAGCCGTCGAACCGGGCCCGAAGATGACGGTTGGCGTGTGGCCGTACAGATTGAGAAAGCGCGTATCCGCCGCGCCCTGCCGTCCGCTGATCTCGGGTTGGCGTCCGCTGACCTCGGTGTAATTCTTGCTGACCGTCTGGACTATTGGATGATTGAGGGGGATTTCAGAAGCTTGCGCGTCGTAGCCGACGAACCGCACCTTCGGCGGATGATCCTTCATCCAGGGATCTTCCGCGGCCACTTTGGCGATGTGCTCGACTAGGCTGCGCTTGACGCCCTCGTGATCCTCGCCTGGCACGGTCGCCATGCTGCCCTTGAGCAGGCACGTCGCGGGGAAAGAGCTCGGGAAATTGCCGGAGTGGAAGGCGCCGATCATGCAGGGCAGCGCGTCGATCACCTTGGGATAAAGCGGGTGCTTGACGGTGGCGATGCGTTTAGTCTCGAGCGCCTCGACGGCCTTGGTGATCTTGTAGCCGAGCTCGATGCCGCTGACGCCCTGATATCGGCGCTGGATACCGGCCGGCTTGCCCTGGATTCCGATCTCGAACCAGATGCGGCCAATGCAGGCCGGCTGCACGGCAAGGCCGCTGGTTTCGCCCGAAATGCCGGCATCGGCCTTGTAGCCGCGGATCACGGTGTCGAGCGTGCCGTGGCCGCTGATCTCCTCGTCGATGACGATATCGATCATCACGTCGCCCTTGAGGCTGATGCCGGCGGATTTCAGCAGCTCGACCGCGATGATGTGGCTGGCGACACCGCTCTTCATGTCGCAGGAGCCACGGCCATAGATGCGGCCGTCCTTGACCTTGGCCGACCACGGATTGTCGCTCCAGCCTTCGCCATTGCCAACCGGGATGACATCGGTGTGGCCGTTCAAAAGCAGCGAGCGGCCGCCACCGGTGCCTTTCCAGGTGGCGACGATGTTCGGACGGCCCTCATAGCCGCGATCGACCGGGATATAGCCGGGATGCTTCTTGAGCGCTTCCCAATCGGATTCCCACATATCGACGTTGAGGCCGAGCTTCCTGAGGTAGTCCGACAGGAACACCTGGATCTTGCCTTCGTCGCCGGTGACACTCGGGATCGCAACGATGTCCTGGAGGAACTTGATCGCCTTGTCTCGATTGACGTCGACGGTATGGAGGATTTTCTCGCGGGCGTCGGTCATGTTTCGGCCTCCTGGAAACGGGGAAGAGTGCGTCTCGCGGTTATTGGGGTGGCCGCCAAAGCAGCCGGCGCAGAAAGGCCCTGATGCACCCAGCGAGGGCGCTGAGGAGCAAACCACCGGCGTCGAATTCGGCCGAGGGCGCGGCGGTCGCCTTGCCGCTGCTCGCGCCGATCCTCGATCCAGCGCACCGGATGGCCACAGCGCATGGCGAGCCAGCCGAGGCAGACTTCTTCGGCCAGCAAGATGCCCTTGTAGCCGAAGCCGCCGCCGGCATCCGGCGCGACCACCCGCACCTGACCTTCATCCAACCTAAGACAGCCGGCAAGCCCGGTGCGCACGATGTGCGGCATCTGGCACGCCGAACAAATCGTGAGCTGCTCAAACCGGCTGTCCCAGATCGCCACCACGCCGCGACCTTCGATCGGCGCCATGCATTGCCGCGCGGTGCGGATCTCGCGCGTGACCTTGATCGGCGCGTTCAGCGCCTTCTCGAAATTCACGTCGATCAAGCTCTCAAGGATGACGTTGTCGCCCCAATGCTCGTGCAGCAGCGCAGAGCCGGGCTCGCGTGTCGCCAGCATGTCGTACACGGCGGGCAATTCCTCGATATCGAGACTGACGGTCGCGGCAATATCTTCGGCCTGCGCACGGTTCGGCGCGACGCACATGGCCACGAGTTCGCCGACATAACGGACCTTGCCGGCGGCAAGCGGCGGCTGGTCGGAAACCTTGAAGCCGCGCAATCCGGAAACGGCGCGGATCGGCTTCATGCCATCGAGATCGGCCGCCGCAAAGACCCTCGCTTTATGCTCGGGCGGGACGCCGATGCTTCGGATGCGGCCATGCGCGAGCGGACTGCGCACGAACGCAGCATCCTGCATCCCGGCAAAGCGCAGATCCGCGACAAATTGGCCGCGTCCGCGCATCAAGCGATCGTCTTCCTTGCGAAGAACGCGCGCGCCGATGCCCTGCCCAGTCACAGCAACCTACTCCGACCCGACAAAGTACTCCGCCGCGCCAGCGGCGGGATCGCCGTCACGGCAATGCTGTCCCGCCTTAAGGTCCTATGATGCTAAACTTGGTACCAAATCAATTGCAACTGCGAAGCGTGTTGCCTGCGGCAGCGGAGCGCGC
>JBAUOM010000620.1:0-4141 GCA_049579765.1 Xanthobacteraceae bacterium | reverse complement strand
AAGGGCCTGCGGGTCCGCAGGGACCGAAAGGCGAGCGGGGCGAAGCCGGACTGGCGGGCACAGCCGGCGCCAAGGGCGACCGCGGTGAGACGGGAGCGCTCGGGCCAGCGGGTGCCAAAGGCGAGCGCGGCGAGGCCGGGCCTCCCGGACCCCCTGGCCCCCGAGGCGAGGCCGGTGGGGCCGGTGCTGCGGGACCAGCAGGGCCAAAAGGCGAAACCTCGCCGGCGGCGCTTCGTTACGTTGAAGGGCCGGCCGACACCGTTACGTGCGGCGAGGGGGAAGTGCTCGTCTCGGCCATCTGCAGGGAGGGCTCTGCGACCCTGCAGGGGTCCAGGGCCAAGTGCAGCGGCGCCGTCGGCGTCGTCGGCCTCTGTCTGCGAAGATAAGGAAGCCCCTTCGCGCGCATTGCGGACGCTAGCGCGGTCGGGCGCCGTTTCCGGGACGCCCCGAAGCCCTGCCCCGAAGCGCCCAACTTGGCTTCGGTCGAGTTGGGCACTCCCCGATTGCCGAGCTCGGGTAAGCCCCATGATCGGCCGTCCCGGCGCGACAAACCGATAGCCCTTGGAACCGCGCGTGCCATCGCCTGGAGCGCGGGCGGATGCACGTTGCCGCGCGATGTGCGCGACACCACGTCTCCCGCTGGCCCCCAACCCCCGACACAGGAGACGAAGACATGTCCAAATTCAAGCGATGGTGCGGTGCGCTCGCGCTGGGCGGGGTTGCCTGCGCACAGATCGCGCAGGTCGGTCCAACACACGCCGACGACGAGCCCGACCTTATCTTTAAGCGTTCCACGGTTTTCAAGTGGCTCACGCCCAACGATAAGCTCGCGACCTACGGCCTCGACGATCCCGAAGTCGACGGCGTCGCCTGTCACTTCACGGTGCCCGAGCGCGGCGGATTGAAGGGCTGGATCGGGGTAGCGGAGGAGGTCTCGGACATTTCGCTCGCCTGCCGCCAGATCGGTCCGATTCATTTCAAGCGCAAATTTTCCCAGGGCGAGGACGTGTTTCGCCAGCGGCGCTCGCTCTTCTTCAAGAAGATGCAGATCGTGCGCGGCTGCGACGCCAAGCGCAATGTGCTGGTCTACATGGTCTATTCCGACAAGCTCATCGAGGGCTCGCCTAAGAATTCGACCTCCTCCGTGCCGATCATGCCGTGGGGTCCGAGCGGTCAGGTCGAAAAATGCGCGGATTGGGTCCAAGGCTGAGCGATGCCGGCGCCCGGTCGGCTAGGCCGCCTGAGAGAGCGAGCGCGAATTCGGTGTACGAGCCAAACCGCGGCGTCTGTCGGGCGGCGCAAGAATCAAGGAGTTCTCAAGAGAAAGCCAAGTGTTTCGCCAAGCCGGCGGCTCGCGGCGCTGGCATCCTCCAGGCTGACGCATTCGATCCGGCGGCGGACGGAGGGTACGATGTCACGATGCAGCGGCTTGCCGACCGGCGCACGGCCCCCGACCCAGGGCGCGCGCGGTCGCGCCGACCTCGCGCCGTTGAGTGAGCCCCGCCGGCTCAGCGACGGTTCGATCGACTATGACCTCTACCGGGCGCTCGCACGCCGTCTCCGGCGCGACTTCGTCGCGCAGACGACGTCGTCCCTGATGGGACGAGCCATTCGCGTCTGGATGCTGCTGGCGGCATGGATCGTCGCACCGATGGACAACCGGACGCCGCAAACGAGCAGGGCGCGCTCGGATGCCTTCCGCTCGCGGCGGTAACGATCGCATGGCGGCCCCGGCATAACGCCGGCGGGGAGTGGGCAGGCCGAGGCTCGGCCGGCGGCGAGGTCATCCCGCGCTCTTCAGGAAGGCGTCGATCTCACCCACGAGCTTGGGCCAGGCCTCCTCGTCCGCGAGCACGACGTGGTTATCGCTCTCGAGGGTGACGAACTTGGCGTGCGGGATCGAGCGGGCGATCAGGCGGCCCTGCTCGAATGGAGCCACGTTGTCGTGCCGGCAATGGATCACGAGGGTCGGAGCCTGCACCCTCGGTAACAGGTCGACGACGTCGATGTCGTCACAGGCGTCGCGGATGCGGGCGGCATTCTCCGGCGAGGTCGTGTTGCGCTGCAGGTCGACGAGCCATTTGATCTGCTGTGGCGAGCCGTTCGGGAAGAACACCGAGCTGAAGGCCTTCATGAAGGCCGAATGCTCGTCGCCCCATCCGTGTCGCATGATGGTAAGGAAGGCGCGCGCCATCTCCGCTTCTGCCGCTGACCCACGCTTGTTGCGGCCCTGCGCGTAGCCGCCGTAGAGGATCAGCTTGGAGACGCGCTCGGGGTGCAGCACGGCATATGCGATCGCAACCGCCGCGCCCTGCGAGATGCCGAGAATGGCCGTGCGATCCACCCGCGTCGCTTCGACGACGGTTTCCAGGTCGTGCACGAACGCGTCGAACGAGATGTCGCTCACGTCCCGGTCGGCGAGGCCGTTGCCGCGTCCGTCGTAACGAACCAGCCGGCAACGCTCCGCCAGGTGCTGCAGCAGCGGTGACCAGATCGGGCTCTCCCAGTCGTATTCGATGTGCGTAAGCCAATTGGCGACCTTGATCAGCGGCGCCCCGCCGCCGACCGCGGCGACCGCGAGATTGACGCCCTCGTCCGTTCGGCAGAACGTCATCTCCTGGTTGCGCATTGGCGCGGGCGCCCTCGGCTCCGGGGGTCCTTGCCCTTCGTGCACGGCGCCGACGAAGCGAACACCCTTGCGCGCCGCGGTGCGGATCAGGCGTTGCGCGTCGCCGCTGTCGCCCAGCGCCCGCCGCGCGGCGTTGATACGGCTCGCGAGCGTGGAATCGGACACGATGCGGCCTTGCCACACGCTGGCGATCAGATCATCCTTACTGACCACGCGATCGCGGTTGCGGATGAGAAAAACGATGAGGTCGAAGACTTGCGGCTCGACGGCCACGAGCCCATCCTTGCAACGCAATTCGCGCCGGTTCGGATCGAGCACCTTGTCTTCGAAGAAGAACAGCAACGCGCCGCCCTAGCCGTCATCTCGCCATCGACGCGCGGAGCTTACCGCACCCGGCGAGCAATGCAAAATCGAGGCCCGCTCAGGCGCAAAACAAGTCTCTCAATTCCGACCATTCGCTCGTGGCGCTGCGACACGACGTCGGATGGTCGTGGCGGTCGATCCCGGCCGTGATCTGGTGAGTCATGAATGCGCATCGCCGTGACGGTGATCGCATTGTCGTCGGCGCGCTGGGCGGGGGTCCCGCCGTCGGGTGCCGGCGGTGCTTTGCCGGCGCCGTTCTGTTAACATGCCCATAATGTGAGCGCGTCATGGCCCTGGTGGAAGAAAAGTCGAATCGAAACCCGCGCCGCGATCCCGCCGCGATCAAGGCCGTCGTTGCTGCGCTCGCGGCGAAATTCGGCAACCGGCTCGTCACCTCGCAGGCGGTGCGCGCGCAGCACGCCAATACCACGACCTGGATCGCGAACGAGCCGCCCGACGCCGTCGTGTTTCCACAGATAGCCGAGGAAGTGCCGCATATCGTGCGCATTTGCGCCGCGCATCGCGTGCCGGTCATTCCCTTCGGGACCGGCACCTCGCTCGAAGGCCACGTCAACGCGCCGTACGGCGGCATCTCGGTCGATTTTCGCGACATGAACCGCGTACTGGCGGTCAATGCGCAAGATCTCGATTGCGTGGTGGAGCCGGGTATTACGCGCAAGCGGCTCAATGAGCAGTTGCGCGACCAGGGCTTGTTCTTTCCGCTCGACCCCGGCGCCGACGCTGCGCTCGGCGGCATGGCGGCAACGCGCTGCTCCGGCACCAACGCGGTGCGCTACGGCACCATGAAGGACAACGTGCTCGCGCTCAAGGTCGTGCTCGCGAACGGCGAGGTGATGACGACGGCACGCCGCGCGAAGAAATCGTCCGCCGGTTATGATCTCACACGGCTGATCGTGGGCTCCGAGGGTACGCTCGGCGTGATCACCGAGCTCACGCTCAAGCTCGCCGGCATCCCCGAGGCGATCTCGGCCGGCGTGTGCCCGTTTCCGTCGGTCGAGGCGGCGTGCAACGCCGCGATTGCGACCATCCAGTCCGGCCTTCCGGTGGCGCGCATCGAGCTGCTCGATGAGCTGCAAGTGAAGGCGACCAATCTCTATTCCAAGCTCACGCTGCCCGAGGTGCCAATGC
>JBAUOM010000619.1:0-1742 GCA_049579765.1 Xanthobacteraceae bacterium | reverse complement strand
TCGCTGGTCTAGTCGATTCATCGTTGGTCGCGATCGTCCCATTTGGCGGCCGGCGCGCGCAGCATTTCGATGAACAAAGCCAGTTCACATGGGCTTTTGAAATTTCAGTACGAACTCATCCACCGCTCTGCCGCTCGGCGGTTGGATCGAGAAGTCACGTGGATCCTCCGGGTGGCGCCAGAAATCGCCCTCAGCGACGAGCTTGAATCCAACCGCTTCAACTTCGCGGCGCAGTGCGCTCGCCTCGATGCGGTGGAAGGTCTTGCCCACCGAGGTGCCGTCACCAGCCCTCGCGGAATGGTCAGCGATCACAAGAATCCCGCCCGGCTTGAGCGCTGCGTATAGTTGGCGGTTCATCTCGGCACGGTCGACAGTCATGTACGTGGTGTCGTGGTAGTAGAACAGAAATGTAATGAGGTCCAATTCGCGCACGTTCTCGGGTACCGGATCGTCGAATGGCCGTGCCACACTCACGATATTCTTGCCGGCCGGCGTCTTGAGCCGCGCTTCGAACCTTGTCTTCGCGCGCTCGCTTAGACCTGCAGAATTTTGACCGTAGACTACGCCAGTAGGGGCAACCGCGCGCGCCATCAATTCCGTGCTGTATCCGCCGCCGGCACCCATATCCAGTACCTTCATGCCAGGGCGAGCGGCGGTGAATGCCAGCAGCTCGATCGGGTCGCGCCGCTTGTCAGCTTGCCGGTCCGTATCGGTGCGGTCGGGCGCAGCGATTATCGCGGTGTAATCCGGTACGGCGTCTTGCGCCGGCGCGGCGGTGATCGATATGCAAGCTGCAAGCACGGCGGCAAATGTCGAAGGGCCTATCATGACGCACCGAAACTTTTGAAGTGCAGCTTGTCCAGTCATGTCGTTGTTCCTGCCTGATAGGGTGAGCTGCATCGCGATAGTGCGCCTCGCACTGCCAAAGTGGGAGGCGGTGTCCGGTCGAATCGGGGGGTACCTCACACGTTTTCTGCTCCCTCTCGGTAGCGTCGACTTCGGGCGGCTGGGTCGCGAGGCCTTCGATAGTCTGAAGATCTATCCGCGCTACTGACGACCGCATGGCGGTTTTAACATCGCCTTATGCGCCAACCTTAGCGATAAGCATAATTCTCACAATCGGCCCCGACGAAAGGCCTGCCACCTCCGGCGCTGCGCTGCCGCACGGCCTCCGTCTTCGGACCTGTCCATAGCCCGCCGTGGAACCGGCGAGGGGGCCCCCATCGTCCAGGGCCTCGAGCTCGTCGTAAGAAACATGTGGAGCTCTTCCATCTCCCGATCGGGTCAGCGGGCTGCTCGGACGCGCGCTCGTGTGGGTACCATCATGCCTCCGGCCGGGCCGCCAGCTAGGCAAGGGGAACAAAAAAATGCTATTCGATATTTAAAGTTCGCCGACATCTGCTCTCGGGGACAACGAGGCCTCCACATGGCGCGCGCGAAACGAGCTTCCAAGCGAACGGCCCACGGGTCAACCTTGTCGGTCATGGGGACGGCCGGTGTCTCTTTGGCAATGGCGGGCGGCGCATCGGCAACCGCGCCCGCGGATGCACCGCCGCAAGACACCGCCCCGCGTCCGGCCGTCTTTCTCGGCGAGGAGGAAATGGCCGACGTGAGCCTGGCGACGTTCTATGTCTTCGACAAGAACTACGTCCAGGCCGGCGAAATCCTGCGAGTTGCACGCGGGGGCTGCGGAGGCTGCAGAGGCTGCGCAGCGCGCGGCTGCGCCGCACGCGGCTTCGGAG
>JBAUOM010000618.1:0-2024 GCA_049579765.1 Xanthobacteraceae bacterium | reverse complement strand
ACCTGATCGGCCTGCGCGAGCCGCCCGAGTTGCTCGAACGGCAGCACCGGCGTATGGGCGCAGCCGATGGCAAGCGCGCGACCGTCAGCCCCGGCGTCCGCGCGGCGCTCGAACACCAGCCAATGCGGCGCCATGCCGCCTTCGGTGCCTCCCGACATGACCAGGCAGATGCGCGCCGCCTCTTCCGCAGGAAGATGGCGGCGGAACAGCAGGCTCAACGCGAGCGTGGCCTGTCCGCGCGAGAAATCGTTGACCAGGCCGTTGCCTTCGGTCTTGGCGAGCAACGCGACCACGCCGTTGGGGTCGATATGCCGCGACGCAATGGCGGCCTCGATGCCGCTTACGTCGTCGGGCGCGGAGGCGGAGATGCGATGGACCAGGGCACGGCGCGGCATGGCGTACGATCGGTCAGCCCATCGCAAATTCGTCCTTGCGATGGGCCCATCCCGTCACCCGGCCCTCGACGAAGGAGAAAATCACGTAGAGCGCGACGCCGAGCGCGGCGAGGATCAACAGGCCAGCGAAGACCAACGGCACGTCGAAGCTCGAGCTCGCGATCATCATCAGGTTGCCGATGCCGCGGTTGGAGGCGACGGTCTCGGCGATGACGGTGCCCACGAAGGCCTGGGTGACCGCGACCTTCAGGGAGGCGAAGAAATACGGCATCGTGCGCGGCAGTCCGACATTGGCGAGGATGTCGAGCCGGCTCGCCTTGAGCGCGCGCATCACATCCTCCAGCTCCGGCTCGGTGGTGGCGAGCCCGGTCGCGACGTTCACCACGATCGGAAAGATGCACAGGATCATCGCGGTCAGCACGGCCGGGATGGTGCCGGCGCCGAACCACAGCACGAAGATCGGGACGACCGCGACCTTCGGAATGCTGGAGAAACCGACAAGCAGCGGATAGGCGACGTCGTAGGCAAGCTTGGAGGACCCGACCATGGTGCCGATGAGGACGCCGGCGAGGATGCCGAGCGCGAACCCGACCAGCGTGGTGTAGAGCGTCTGCAGCGCGTGCGGCCAGATCGCGGGCATGCGCTGCGCCAAGGTCGTCACGATCTGGCTCGGCCGCGGCAGGATGATGTCCCTGACGCCGAACGCGAGGCAAAGCAGCTCCCATGCCAGGAAGAAGCCGACGATGAGCGCGGCCGAGGCGAAGCGCCGGCGCAGCTGCGGGTTCACTGTACCGTCTCCTTGGCGGGGCTCGCCGCCACGATCCGCTCGCGCAGACGCTGGGTCAAGGTCACGAAATCCGCCTCGTACGACATCGCGATGTTGCGCGGTCGCGCGAACGTCACCACGCTTTCCTCGATGATGCGGCCGGGTCGCGCCTGCATCACACAGATGCGGTTGGCGAGGTAGGCCGCCTCCTTGAGGTCGTGCGTGACGAGCAGCACGGTCGGCCGCCGCGTCATCCAGAGATCCTGCATGATCCCCCACAGCTCCTCGCGGGTGAACTGGTCGAGCGCGCCGAACGGCTCGTCCAGCATGAGCAGTTGCGGCTCGTGCACCAGCGCGCGGCAGAGCGAGGCGCGTTGCATCATTCCGCCCGAGAGCTGCCAGGGATATTTGTCGCCGAAGCCGGAGAGGCCGACCTGCGCGAGCAGCGCGTCGGTGCGGTCGCGGAACTCGCTCTTGCGCTTCGCGCGGTAGTCCTGGCGGAAGGGCGCCACGATCTTCAACGGCAGCATCACGTTGTCGCGCAATGTGAGCCAGGGAAGCAGCGTCGGGTTCTGGAACGCCATCCCGACCCGGACCGGCTCGGCGCCTACCTCGCGTCCGGCAACGAAGACGTGCCCGCTCGACGCGCTGATGAGCCCGGTCACCAGCTTGAGAATGGTGGACTTGCCGCAGCCCGAGGGACCGACCAGCGCGATGAAGTCGCCCTGCTCGATCCGCAGGTCGGTGGAGTCCAGCGCCTTGACCTGCTTGTCGCCGCGACCATAGGCGTGCGTCACCTGCTGCAGCTCGACGAAGGCGTCGCGGCGCGTTCGCCCCTCGGGCAAGGGGGCCTGCATCAAGGC
>JBAUOM010000617.1:0-2807 GCA_049579765.1 Xanthobacteraceae bacterium | reverse complement strand
GGGCGCTCCCGGCCCGCAGCACGATGCCGGTCTGCTTGTCCTCGCCTTCGACCACCGCGAGCAGCGGATGCGCCGCAGGCACGCGGGGAATGGTGAGCCGTATGTCCAGCCGCTGCGCGACCGCGATCGGGAAACGCCGCGCCACCACCGGTGCGACGCGGAAGCCGTCGACGGCGATCAACTCGCCGGCGAGCGCGCCGAGATCGACATGAAAGGCGCTCATCGAGCTGGCGTTGATCACGCGCAGCAGCACGCGCGCGCCGGGCTCGACCTTGACCACCTCCGGATCGGCGAGCGTGCGGTCATTGGCGAGGAAAGCGTCGTAGGTCACGTCGTTCAGGTCGGGCTTGGCGGCGGCATCCATGGCCGTGCTTGGCGCCGCCGTCCGCTGCGGCGTGTCCGTTCCTTTCGTGCTCTCCGGGGCCCGCGCGGCCGCCCGCAGGGATGCCGCGTTGCCGCCCCGCTTGAGGTCTGCAAAGATCTGCTCGGGCGGCGTGAAACTGAAATCGCCCAACAGCAAGATCACTTCCTGCTGGTCGGGCCGGTCGCGCTGATCGCGGACGATCAGCGGCGCCACCATCAGCAGCTGCTCCTGCAGGCCCTGGTGCGAGTGCATCCAGAAGGTGCCGCCGAAGCGCAACGGGAAATCATAATCGGCGCTGCCACCGGGGGGGATCGGCGGGCCGGAGATACCGGGCACCCCGTCCTGCTGCCATGGCGGCGTGAGCCCGTGCCAGTGGATCAGGCTCACCTCGTCGATGCGGTTTTCCAGCCGCACGCGGAAGCGCTTGCCCACATCGGTGCGGAGCCCGAAGGTGCCGTCGGGCTGCCGGATCCCGTACACCGAAGCCGGCTTGCCGTTGACCTCGATCTCGCGACGGGCGAGCCGCAGCACGGTCGGAGGCCCGCCGTCCCGCCCGGGATCCGCTGGCGGCGCAGGCTGCGCCCGCGCAAGCGCGGGAAGCGCCGTTGATGCCGCTGCGGAGCAAAGAAACGCACGGCGTGACAACATGGCGAAAGCCTTTCGGCAATGCGCGTGGCCTCGCGCAAGATTACAATCGATGGCTGCCGCCGGGAAGCCAGTTCCCCTCATGCCCTGGCCACCGACAAGCCGAGCGCGATGCCCGCCGCCAGCGCCAGGAACGAGAAGGCCGCCATCACCGGCAACGGCGGCCGCGTCGCCGACCGTCCGCCGCCCATCGCCATCCCGGACATCGCCGGTGCGGCGCCGGTCAATCCCATGTCCGCGCCACCGCCGTGAGCGTGCGCGTGCACGCCCGCCGGGCGCACCGTCATCATCCCATGCTTGAGATGATAGGCGACGAGCCACCAGTTCATCGGGTAGGCGACGATGAAACCGATCAGGAGGCCCATCGACATCACGAACCAGAAGCTCGGGGTCAGCGGATCGGCGGCGGAGGGGATATGCGCCCGCAACGCCATCACAGTCGGCACCATTGCCGCCATCAGCAGATTCATCGACAGCAGCTCCGACACGAAGGTGTCGGTGAGCGCGCGCCGGTACGAGCCGCCGGCCATGTCGCGCATGAACAACGCCTGGAAAATCGTCCAGCCGAAGGCGAAGCCCAGGAGATATTCGATGACCACCTCGAGCAGGCCGGCGATGCCGAAGATCGCCGAGAGCACCGCCCCGGCGAGGATGCCCACGCCGTCGCCGGCGACGCAATGCATGGTGGATCCCAGCACCTGCCGCCAGCGCGCCGAGACGTATTGCTCGTGCAGCCCGGGGAGCGGCTCGCGGCAGCCCAGTACGTAGAGGAACGCGCCGACTACTCCGGTATAAGCTGTGAGCAGCACGAAACCCCATTTGAGCACCGGGGATTCCGGCGTGGTGCGGATGTCGACCGCGACGAACAGCAACGCCGCCGCCGCCAGCAGGAACCAGAGCAGCATCACTCCGTCCAACATCGTGCCCTCCCTCCATCGACTGCGGGGATCGCCGTGCGGCTGTTCATCCTAACCGGGGAAGCGAGCGCGCGCCAAACGCAAGGGGGCCGAATGCGATATAGTGAGATCGAGCGCACGCGCGAGAACCTCTGAGAGCAGCAGTGACCCCCGTCGGTGCGGCCCATCGACCCCTGATTGCCCTGACCGGAGCGACCGGTTTCATCGGGCAGCACCTGCTGCGCGAATTGCCCAAGCGCGGTTATCGGCTGCGCGTCCTGCTGCGACGCCCGAGCATCGTTCCCATGGAGTCGGCGAGCGCCGTCGTCGGCGACCTGGCGCGCCCCCAGAACATGTCGGCGGCGCTCGCCGACGTCGACGCGGTCATCCATTCCGCCGGCCTCGCGCACGCGATGTCCGGCCTGCCCGAGGACGATTATCGCGTGCTCAACACCGAGGCGACCATCGCGCTGGCGCGGGCGGCGCAGCGCGCGGGCGCCAAGCGCTTCGTCTTTCTGTCTTCCATCCGCGCCCAGTCCGGGCCAACCGCCGACCGAGTGCTGACCGAGGATATCGCGGCGCAGCCCACCGACGCCTATGGCCGCTCCAAGCTCGCGGCCGAACAAGGCTTGGCGGACCTCGCCCTCGACTTCGTCGCGCTGCGACTCGTGCTGGTCTATGGGCCAGGCGTGAAGGGCAACATGGCCGAACTCCTGCGCTTCGCGCGCGCCCCCTATCCGCTGCCGCTGGGCTCCCTGCGCGGCCGGCGCTCGCTGCTGTCGCTCGACAACCTGGCGGCGGCCGTCGATACCGTGCTGGCGGCGCCCGGGCCGCTGCGTCGGCCCCTTATCGTCGCGGACCCCGCGGCGCTGACGATCCCAGAAATGATCGCGGCGGTGCGC